>CAXBDS010000035.1:0-35236 GCA_963974355.1 uncultured Opitutaceae bacterium | reverse complement strand
TCGATGCAATCAGTGTGATGCAGGACGAAAAACCCGATGTGATCCTGCTCGATAATTTTACGCCCGCCCAACTCCGTCGCGCCGTGGCGCTCATCGGCGGTCGTGCCCTCACCGAAGCCAGCGGCGGCATCACGTTGAAATCGCTGCCGAAGCTCGCCGGCCTCGGCCTCGACTTCGTCTCGACCGGCGCCCTCGTGCACCAAAGCACCTGGGTCGACATCGGCCTCGATTGGGCGGACGCATGAAAACGCCGCGGGTCGCCAGTCCCGAGGTCGTGATCCTGCGGGCGTTGCTGGAAGTCGGCGACGGTTTTGTGTCCGGCACCGCGTTGGCCCACACGCTCAAGATGAGCCGGGTCGCGATCTGGCAACACATGGAGAAACTGCGCGAGGACGGGTTCACCTTTGAAACCGCCCGTGCTAAAGGTTACCGCTTGTCGGCCCGACCCGATGCGCTCAACGCCGCGCTGATCCTGGCCACCCTGCCGCCCTCGCACGCCGGCCGTTTCACCCTCGACGTGCGCGACGAGCTCGACAGCACCAACGACGAGGTCGCGCGCGAACTCGCCGCCGGCCGCAACGCCCCTTTCGCGATCATCGCCCGCCGCCAAACCAAAGGTCGTGGTCGGCTCGGTCGTCGCTGGCTGAGTGAAGCCACCGGTAATCTCTACGTGAGCCTCGGGTTCCGCCCCCCCCTCGCGCCCGCTCGCATGGGAATGTTTACGCTCTGGACCGGTGCGAGTCTGTGCAAATTCATCGGCACATTCTGCCGCACCGAAGCGCGCTTGAAATGGCCCAACGACCTCCTGCTGGATGGACGCAAGATCGGCGGCATCCTCACCGAAGCCCGCATCGACGCCGACCAGATGCGCGACCTCGTCATCGGCATCGGCGTAAATCTCGTGCCGCCCGCCGGCGGCTGGCCCACGGAGCTCCGCGCCCACGCCACGTCGCTCAGCGAACAGGTTTCGACCCCGATCGACGCCAACCGCTTTGCCGCCGCCCTGCTCGGTTGCCTGCTCACCGCCTATGAACGTTTCGTCGACGGCTCGTTCCGGAACACGTTCGCCGATCTCTGGAACCAATTCGACGCGTTGCGCGGGCGTGAAATCACGGTGCTCCATGGTGATCACCGCATCACAGGCACGGCCCGCGGCATCGACGACGCCGGCTTGCTGCTCCTGCGCACGCCCGCCGGCAAAACCGAACGCTACCACGCCGGCGAGGTTTCCATCGCCAAACCGACCTTTTAAGTCCGCATGAGCCAGACGCGTTCCCTCCTTTGCGTTGATATCGGCAACACCCACACGCACTTCGGTGTCCTGCGGGTCGGCGGGCGCCACGCGGCGATCGCCCCGGGCGAGGTGCCCACGCCGCTCATCGACCATCCCGAAACCGGCCTGCTCCCGGCCGCCCGCAAGCGGCTCGCGCCGGATGAGCCGTGGACGGGGGTGGCCTTCTGCAGCGTCGTGCCGGCTGCCAACGCGTTGATTCAACGCGCCTTGGCCCCGCTCGACTTGCCCATCTGGCAACTCACGCACGCGGTCGACCTCGGCCTGCCCATCACCTACCCGCGCCCCGCCGAGATCGGCCAAGACCGCCTCGCCAATGCCGCCGGTGCCTTCGCGCTGTCCGGCGCCCCGGCCATCGTGATCGACCTCGGCACCGCGGTCACCTTTGACATCGTCACCCGCGCGGGCGGTTACGAAGGCGGTATCATCACACCGGGCCCGGCGTTGATGACACGCTACTTGCACGAACGCACGGCTCAATTGCCGCTCGTCGAAGACGTGATTTCCCCTGTCACCACAACCATCGGCAAGTCCACCGTCGAAGCCATGCGCATCGGCGCCGTGTTGGGGTTTACCGGCATGATTCAGACGCTGCTGGACGCGCTTTTTGCCGAACTCGCCAGCCGAGGCGAAAGGCCCGGCCCCGTGATCACGTCGGGGGGGGCCACCGCCATCGTGTCGGGCCGCCTGCGCCAGTCGGTGCAGGACGTGCCTGACCTCACGCTCCGGGGCCTCGCCGCCGCTTGGGCGCTCAATCACGACGCCGAAGTCCGTTGAGCCTTGCACGATTACGTGCCGAACCAAGGAACGCCCTTGTTTCCCGACGATCCTTCGCCGTGAATAAGGGTCTGTTTGTGGTTATCTATGTCTGATTCTCAGCCCGCCATCACCGTCAAAAATTTGGTCAAGACCTACGCCGGGGTTCCGGCCGTGACCAACATCAGCTTTGACGTGGCCCAAGGCGAAATCGTCGGCTTTCTCGGGCCGAACGGCGCGGGCAAATCGACCACCATGCGCATCCTCACCGGTTTCCTCCCGGCGACCGCCGGCGAGGTCTACGTGTGCGGCCATCCGGTCGCCACCGCCGCCGCCGAAGTGAAACGCGTGATCGGCTACATGCCGGAGAACAACCCACTGCCGGAGGACATGCGCGTCTCCGAATATCTTTACTACCGCGGACGGCTGAAGGAACTCTCGCGCCGTCGTCTCTCTGCCCGCCTCGATGAGGTGCTCGAACTGTGCGATTTGAAACGCGTGCGTCACCGCATCATCGGCAAGTTGTCGAAGGGCTATCGCCAACGGGTGGGCATCGCCGAAGCCATCCTCGCCGAGCCGCCCGTAATCATCATGGACGAGCCGACGATCGGCCTCGACCCTCACCAGATTCTGATCGTGCGCGATCTCATCGCCAGCCTGCGCGGCCGCATGACGGTGATCATCTCATCGCACATCCTGCCCGAGATCGAGATGACCTGCGACCGCGTGCTCATCATCAACCAAGGGCGGCTCGTCGCCAGCGGCCCGCCCGCCAAACTTAAACGCGACCTGCTCGGCCCGGCGCGTTACGAATTGGACATCGCCGGCGACCCCGCCGCGCTCCCGCCGGTGCTCACCGCGGTGGAGCCATCGTTCCACATTGAAAACCCCGACGCACTCCCGGGCGATGACGACGGGTTCCGCCGCCTGCGTCTCACCACGACGCGTCAAGACGACTTGGGCGAGGCGCTGTTGAAAGCCCTGTCGGCCCAGCCTGCTTTCCGGCTTCGTGGGTTGAACCGGGCCCATTCCACGCTCGAAGACGTGTTTCTCGCCGCCACCAAACGCAGCTGGGACGTCGTCGACGAGGCCTCCTCCCCGACCCGACCTTCGCTCGCCAAGCCGCCCCAAGCGTAACGCCATGCGCCACCTTTTCACCATCCTCGGCCACGAAATCCGCATGCTGCTGGTCAACCCCAGCACCTACATCGCGGCGGTGCTGTTTCTCGTGCTCATGGGGTTCATTTTCGCGGGTATCTTGGAAAGTTACAGTGGCGTGCCCCAGGAAACATCACCCGGCGCGGTCTTCTTCCAGCTGTTCTGGATTCCGGTATTCTTCATGGTGCCGCTGCTCACCATGAAATCGATTTCGGAGGAGCGACGGCTCGGCACCTTGGAGACCTTGCTGACCACGCCCGTCTCCACCGCCGAGGTGGTCTTGGGCAAGTTTGGCGCCGCTTACTTCCTTTACCTGCTGCTGTGGAGTTGCACGGCGGGCTTCTTCGTCATCGTGCAACGCTTCGCGGGCGGCACGCCGTTCATCGACGTGGGGCCGCTGATCGGCGGCTACGTGTTCATCGCCATCTCCGGCTTGCTCTTCGTCGCGGTCGGGATTTTCGCCAGCTCGCTGTCGCGCAACCAGGCCGTCGCCGGCATCCTTGGTTTTGTCATGCTCTTCGTCCTGGTGATCGGTCTGCGATTCGTCAGCACGGTCGACGCGATGAAACTCGAAGTGATGGCCCCGGTTCGCACCGTCGTCGACTACGCCCAGATCTTTACGCACCTCGACGACTTTACCCGCGGGGTCGTCGATACGCGGCAGCTGATTTTCTACCTCAGCGGCACGACGCTCACCCTGCTCTTCAGCATCCTCGGCATCGAGGCCAAGCAGATCCACAGCTAGCCCATGGCGCGACTTCACAGTTTCGGCGCGGCCCGCTGGTTGCGCACCACCAATCTCCTGTTGCAGGCCCTGCTGCTCGTCACGTTGTGCGGCGGCCTCAACTACCTCGCCCTGCACTATTCGTGGCGTTACGACCTCACCGCGCATCGCCGCCATTCGCTGTCGCCGGAAACGTTGTCCTACCTGCAGGCCTTGGAGCAACCGGTGCGCATCGTCGTCACGCTCGACGAGGAAGACGACAACGAGGAGGTCCGCACCGCCTACCGCGACACCATGGCGTTGCTGCGTGAATACGTTTACGCCACCGAAGCCAACAGTCCCGGCCGCATCACCGTGCAGGAGTTGAACATCTTTCAGCGTCGGCGCGAAGCCGAGGAACTGCGGATCGACAAACCGAACTCCATCCTGGTGCTCTGCGGTGATCGCCGCCGCGTCATCAGCCTCAACGAGCTCTACGTCGTGCGCGACAGCAGCAAGCAGGCTTTCCGCGGCGAACAGGCCTTTACCGCCGCTATCCTCGACGTCTCCCACCCGGAGAAAAAACAAATCTGGTTCCTCTCCGGCCATGGCGAAATGAACCCCGATGACGTCGACGGCCTGCGCGGCTTGTCGGTGCTCGCCGACGAGTTGCGCCTGCGCAATTTCGCGATCGGCTCCGTCGATCTGACGCAAACCCGCGCCGTGCCGGCCGATGCCGCCCTCGTGGTCATCGCCGCGCCGCAAGGCCGACTCGAGCCCTTCGAAGTCGAACTGTTGCGCCAATATCTGACCAACCGCGCCGGCCGCGTGATCGCGTTGCTCCCGCCCGGCATCACGCACGGCATGGACGACTTGCTCTACGACTGGGGAGTGTTGGCCGACGACGTCTGGGTCCTCGACAGCGATCCCGCCAACGTCACCGAAACCGGCGACCTGCGCATTCACGCCTTCGGCGCGCACCCGATCACGCAGACGCTGATCGACTACAACATCCCCCTCACCCTCGGCCCCACCCGCGTCGTGCGGCCCGATCCCGGTCGGGCGATCGATGACGGGTTGCGACTCACGGTCCTCGCCGCCTCATCCCCATCCGCGTGGGGCGAACGCGACTATCGCCTGCGCGCCGTCCCGGAATTCAACCCCACCGTCGACCTGAAAGGCCTGCCCGATAAAGATGGTGTGAAACGCCTCGGCATCATCGTCGCCTCGGAACGCGTCGTGCCGCCGAAGGACCTTCCCTTCAGCGTGCGCGGCGGACGCCTGGTCGTATTCGGCAACGCCGATCTCGCCTCCAACAATCGCCTCGGCATGCCCGGTAACCAAAGCGTGCTCCTCAACGCCATCAACTGGTGCATCGACCGGGATGCCCAGCTTAACACGCCGCCGCGCCCCATCGAGCGTTTTCAACTCGTCCTCAGCCAACAAGACCTGATCAAGCTGCGCTACAGTCTGCTGCTTGTGTTGCCCGGCCTCGTTGCCCTGCTCGGCCTGATCGTCTACTGGTCGCGTCGCCGCTGATCCTCAGCCCCTTTTCCTATGCGCACGAAAGTCACGCTCGTCCTCGTTTTCCTCAACGTCGTGCTCTTCTTTTTCATCTTCGGTTTTGAGCGCGAGTGGCAGACCGACCGCAATCTCATGGAGGCGCGCAAGCGCGTGCTCGGCCCGGAAGCCAGCAACATTGAAACACTGGAAATCTCCGGGCCCGCGCTCGATCAAGCCGTGCGCCTGCATCGCGACGGTGACAACTGGAACCTCACCTCGCCGGTGCAGTGGCCGGCCAATCCGCACGCCGTCAGCCGCATCGTCAACGACCTGCAGTTCCTCGAGCACGAAACGAGTTTCGCCGTCGCCGACCTCGCCCAGAACGGCCAATCGCTCGCCGACTACGGCCTCGAAAACCCCGCGCTCACCGTGACGTTTTCCGCCGCGCCGCTGGCCGGCGACGACTCCGCCCCGGCGCCGATCAGTCTCTCCATCGGCGCCGAAACCACGGTGGGCAACCGCCTCTACGTGCTCTCGCCCGATGGCCGTCGCGTGCATGTCGTCAACCGCAGCCTCGCCGAAAGCCTGCGCCTCTCGCTCGACCAACTACGCAGCGATTCCTGTTTCACGATTCCCGTTTTCGAGGTGCGTTCGCTGAACATTCAAACCGCCACTCCCGCCAACTTGCGCGTGCGGGTGCGGCTCGATGGCAACCGCTGGTCATTTGAGGCGCCCATCGTCGCCCGGGCGGACAAGACCGTCACGAAGCTCACGATCAACGCCCTCAACGGCCTGCAGACGCGCCAGTTCCTCGGCAGCGGTCACGACCGCCCCGACCTCGCCGAGCAATCCGGCACCAACAACCCATCTCTCCGCGTCACGCTTGAGGGCAACAACCGCCGCGAAACCCTGCTCCTCGGCAACGAGATCGGTCCGGTCGCGATCAATCAAGGCCCGGCGCCGGCCACCAAACCCGACCTCGAATATTACGCGCGCATGGAGGACCGGGACGCCATCTTCACCGTTGTCTTGCCCAGCGAGTTGCTGGAAAAGCTCCGCTTCGCCCAAGAGAAATTGCGCGACACCCGGGTGCTCGACCTCGCCGAACGCTCGGTTACGGGCATCACGCTATCCACCCCGAATCTCCCCGACCTCACGCTCCAGCGTCTGGAACCCGAGGGCGTCACCTCGGCCGATGCCGGTCGCTGGCAGCTCGTGCGCCGCGACAAGGACGGCGCGCCTCGCACACAGCCCGCCGACCGCGAGATCGTCGAGCGTTTGTTGCAGCACCTTACCCTGTTGAGCGCCGAACAATTCCTGCGCGACGCCCCGAGCGACGCCGATTTGGAAAACTGGGGCCTCACCCGCCCTGAACGCCGCATCACGTTGACGCTCGCGCCCGAGCCCGGCCTCGCCGCCGGCCCGACCTCGATTTCACTCCTGTTGGGCGTGGCCAGCGAGAGCGAGGGCCGCGTTTACGCCAAGATCGCCAACCAGCCCTTCGTCTACCTCGTCAACCCGTCGATTTTGGCCGCGACACCCGTCGTGCCGCAGAGCTATCGCGAGCGCCTGCTGCGCGAGTTGCCGCCCGGTGCGAAGCTCACCGGCATCACCGTCACCGCCCTCGGCGACCAAACGGTGCTCTACCAACACACCCTCGCGGCGGACGAGAAATGGGAAGACGTTTTCGCGAAGGAACCCACCGCACGACACGCCGCGCTCACCGCCCTGCGCGCCAACCTGCGCACGCTGCGCGCCCGCCGCTTCGTCTACGATTCATTCCGCGCCACGGTGCCGGTCAGCGACGAGGAACGCCCGTGGGCGTATCGCGTCGACGCCACGCTTTCCCTCAGCGGCGGCACCACCGGACCGCGCACCTCGTCGTTGTTCTTCGCCGAGCGCGGCGGCGGTGCCGTGCAACTCGTGGGCTCCCAGGAATTCGATCTGGTCTTTGAGGCCGAACAATCGTTGCTCGACGCCATGTGGGGCCTGACCTACGGCCCACGCGACCCGGGTCCGCCCGCCCCCGCCCCCGCCGAGACGACCGAAACCCCGGCGCCCCCCGAACTACCCGTATCCAACCAGCCGTGACACTGGGGATCTGACTCCGATGCCTGCTCGCCGTTGGCTTAGGTCTTGTTGGAGCGGAACCCACTTTTGCGGGAAGTGCGTGGGCACACTCGCGTTGTGGACGCTCTGGCTGCTGCTGGTGATCGGCATCGGCATTCATGCGCGCATCGCCTTCGGCCGGGAATTGGCCGTGCCCGATTTCCTGCTTCATCAAATCGAGGCACGCCTCGCCGCGAGCGGGTTTGACGTGACATTCGGCGCCGCCGTGTTCGACCCCAAAGGCCACCTGCTGTTGCGCCAAGTCGAACTGCGCTCCACGTCCCTGAGCGATCCGCTGCTGCACGCCGAGGCCGTCTACGTGCAGTTCGATCCCTGGGCCCTGCCGCTGCGCTCCCTCGACCTCCGCTACCTGGAAATCGTCTCAGCCCGCCTGCTCGTGCCTGCGATGCTGTCGCCCAGCGGACGCACCGAACCCCTGTTGGACGAGGGCAACGCCATCGTCGAATTCGGCCCACACCAGGAGCTCAACATCCGCCAGTTCAGCGCGCGCTTCGGTCCCGTCGCCATCACGGCCGAGGGCCAACTCATCCGCCCGCCCATCAATCCCGATGCGCCGCCCAACGCCGTCCCGTTGTTGCAAATGGGCCTGCGCAACTACCCCGCCTTTGCCCGCCGCTTGGCCGCCGTGCTGGCGAATCTACCGACCACCGAGTCACCGCAACTCGATCTGCATCTCACGCCCGACGTGGCCCACCTGGCGCGGGTCCGGGCGCGATTCTCCGCGCGCTCGATCACCACCACCGGCCACGAGTTTCCGCAGGCGAAACCGATCCGCGCCACCCACCTGCTGCTGGTTTCGACCCTGCCGCTCCTCATTAAAGACGCGACCGACGCCGCCCGCACGGTTCACGGCTCGCTCGCCACGTTGGACGCGGGCAGGTGGGGACGCGCCGACCAGATCGCATTCACCATCCAAGGCCGGCAAAACGCCGACCATTACCAACCCGTCCTCACCGATCTGGATTTGTTCCTCGGGACTCTGGCCAGCCAAAATCTCAACGTGCGGGACACGCGAGCGACCGCACACCTCCGCACGCCCACCGACGCTCAACTCGATTTGGTCACCTGGCTGGAAAGCGAACCCTGGGCGGCCCACGCCACGATCAACCCCATGACGCGGGCCGGCCAGGCCGAAGCCGGCGGACGCCTCCCCTACCGCATGGTCGAATGGGCGAAAGCCCGCAGCGGGATCGATCTGACTGCATTGCTGAAATTCGACGAGACCCCGCATGTGGAGGCACGGGTCGAGCTCGGCGACGGCGGCCAACCGCTGGCTGCAAGCGGACGTCTTTCCACCGGTCCCGTCGTGGCCCGGCAAGTGGCCCTTGATGCCACCGGCGCCACCTTCAGGTGGCGCCCTGGTCACGTGCGCTTCGACGACATTCTGCTCAAGGTCGGCGCCAGCCAGGCGACCGGTAGCTACGAGATGGATACCGATACGCTCGATTTCCGCTTCCTTCTCGCGGGCCAACTCGCGCCCGCCAACATCGACGGTTGGTTTCGCGACTGGTGGTCCAATTTTTGGACGAATTTTGAATTCCCCGCCGGCCGACCGCCCGTGGCGAGCGTCGACATTTTGGGGCAATGGAAGCGTCCCGAACTCACCCAGGTGTTTGTCGAAGCCGATGGCCGCGACCCCCGCCTGAAGACCGTGCCCTTTGACCGCATTCGCACACGCATCTTTGTGCGACCGGAATTCACGGACGTGCTCGACTTCATCGGCGAACGTCCCGAAGGCATCGCGCGCGGCGGCTTCCGACGGTCCTGGGATCAAGTCGCGCGAGAAGTGCGTTGGACCGATTTTGACATTGCCGGGCACATGGATCTTAACGCCGCCGCCGCGATTTTCCCCGACATCGGTCCCTCGATCGTCGCGCCTTTCACCTTCAGTGCGCCACCTGACTTGAAGCTCCGCGGGCGGATCAGCGGTCCGGCCGACAACACCGGGCTCCCCGCCATCGACGTCGCCGTGAGCGGTGAGGCGACGGGACCGTGGACGTTTTACGATTTCCCGTTGGAGGGCGTCGTGTTTTCCGCCCATCAGGTCAACGACGTGCTGACGGTTTCGGATCTCACCGTGGGTTTTGCCGGCGGCCGAGCCGTGGGGAACCTGGAGCTGTCCGGTCCGAAGGAAGCCTCGCACCTCGCCTTCGACCTGTCGCTGAGCGAGGCCGTGCTCGGGCAGGCGATCGGCACCCTGGAATCGTGGTCGGCGCTGCGGGACGGGTTGCCGCCGCCGGAGGCCAGCAAGTTCCAGCAACGCATCGCCGCCGGACGCTTGGATGTCGCGCTGAGCGCGGAAGGACCGGCCGGCGATCCCTACGGTTTCATCGGCGAAGGCAACGCGACCGTGACCAAGGCCGATTTCGGGGAGATCAACCTGTTTGGCATCCTCTCGACCTTGATGCGCCGCACGCTGCTCGATTTCTCAACACTCGAACTCAACACCGCCCGCGCCAACTTCGATCTGGCGGGAAACCGCCTGCTGTTTTCCGAACTCACATTCAACGGGCCACGCGCATCGATCGAATCGTCCGGCAACTACCGCCTGGACACCAAACGCATCGCGATCACCGCAAAGGTGCTGCCTTTCGATTCCAGCCGCGGACTCCTCGGCTCGACCTTGGGCGCTGTGCTCACCCCGCTTTCCCACGCCCTCGAGGTGAAATTGACGGGCACGCTGGCCGATCCCTCCTGGGCGTTTTCCTACGGTCCCACGAGCTTCTTTCGCGCCCTCATCGGTAATGACAACGAGCAGGACCCCGCGCCCCCGCCCTCTTTTGGTGCTCCCCTATCGCCACCGCTTCCGCACGCTCCCGCATCATTGCCCGCTTCTACTGATTCGCACTGAGTAGATCCCCTCCGATAAACGGTTTGCCCCTCAAATCAGGCCATTTATCTAGGGGCATAACCCTACATGGCTGCTAGGTTGTCCACTCTCCCTCGGATCTCGTGGTTGAAACGCGTTTCAATTGCGCTGTCGTGCGCCCTCATTCTGTTGAGCGCCGGCGCTTTAGTGGGGTGGACCTTCGAGCTAAACGTGCTCCTGCAACTGCGCGACACGTTCGCGCCGATGAAAGCCAACACGGCGGTGGCCTTCCTTATGCTCGGCGGTGTCACCCTGCTGTTTGAGTTGGATCGCCGCTCGATGGCGTGGTTTGCGTTGGCTCCGGCCCTCCTCGGGCTGATGAGTATCGTGGAGGAACTCTCCAGCATCGATCTGGGGATCGATGAGTTCTTCGTGCGAGACCACTTGGCGATGCTGGGCGACCATCCCGGCCGGATGTCCCCGATTATCGCGCTGACGTTGGTTTTGGTGGGATTTGGGCTGTCGTCGCTCGCATGGCCGCGCTTTTGGCGACGCCGCACGCTGGTGTTGGCGATCGTCAGCTCCATCACGATCACCGTCGGCGCGGCCACCCTGCTCGGTTACGCGCTGGAGCTGCGCACCATTTATCGGTGGGGCATCGGTTCCAACACCGCCCCGCTCTCCGCCATCGGCATGATGCTGTTGGGATCGGCCGTGCTCACCCTCGCTTGGCGCGAGACCGAAAGCACGGAGGCCGGCGCCCCCAGCTGGCTGCCGCTGCCCGTCGTAGTGGGCTCGGCGACGCTGACCCTGATCCTGTGGAGCGGCCTGCGTCAGCGCGAGGTCGACTACCTCGGCAACTCGACGCAGATCGCGATCAACAGTCTCGCCGGCAGCATCAACCTCGAGCTCGAACGCCAGACCAACCTCGCGGAGCGGATCGCCCGACGATGGTCCCAGCCGAACGCCAACGCCGTGGTTTGGGAGGTCGATGCCACCACCCACCTGGCCGAGTCGGTGGCCTGTCAGGCCGTCTCACTCCTGACGCCCGCGGGGGTCACCCGCTGGGTCTATCCGGTGAGCGGAAACGAATATCTCGTCGGGCTCAATCAAAGCGACAACGCCATCCGCCGCGCTGCGATCCAAAATGCCCGCACGACCTCCGCGCCCAGTGTTTCGGCTACGCTCGAGTTACCTCCGGCCGACTCCGGTTTCGTGATTTACGCGCCTATTTTTCGCGACGGTGAGATTTCCGGTTACGTTGGCCTCGATTACGCCTACCGCCGCCTCTTTGGCGACTTGGTGCAGCGCCTAAAACTCACCGACGACTACGAAGTGCGCGTCAGCGTGGGCGAGCAGGTCCTCTACGATTCCACCGGCGTCGGCCAAGCCACGCATGACCGTGTCGGACTGGATCCGGTGTTCTCTATTTTTGATCGGCGCATTCGCATCAATCTCATCACCTCGGAAGCGTTTTTCCTGCGCAACCGGCGCTTTCTGCCCGAGCTCGCCCTCGCGGCCGGGTTGGGCATCACCATCCTGATCGGTCTTTCGGTCCACCTCGCCCGCGCCGCCTACACGAGCTTGCGCGCCGCCGAAGTGTCCAACCGCCGCCTCGTCGCCGAGAATGAAGAACGTCGTCGCGTCGAAGCCATGTTGAAGGTGTCGGACGAACGTCTGCGCCTCGCCCTCGATTCGACCCAGATCGGCATCTTGGAATGGAATGTGACGGGCAACCACGTCTACTACAGCCCGGGCCTGTGGACGATGTTGGGTTATGCTCCCGGCCAGATCGGCCCCGCGCCCAGCGACTGGACGGCGTTGATTCACCCGGACGACCTCGAAGTGTTTCGCCGCGCCGTCGAGGCGCAGCTTTCGGGCGCCGAAGAATTCATCGATCCCGAATACCGGGTGCGCACCAGCGGCGGCGACTGGCGCTGGTTATACACCCGCGCGAAGATTGTCGCTAAAGCGGTTTCCGGGGCGCCGACCCGCATCATCGGCACCTTGCAGGACACGACGGAGCGCAAGCTCGCCGAAGCCGCCCTGCGGGAAAGTCAGGCCACCACCCGCAAGCTGTCGCTCGTCGCCTCACGCACGGACAATTTGGTCATCATCGGCTCGCCGGGAGGCACCATCGAGTGGGTCAACGAATCCTTCACCCGCGTGATGGAGTATACCCTCGAGGAAATCGCCGGGCGCAATCCGCAGAGCTTCATGGTCGGCCGCGAGACCAACCCGCGCACCCTTCAACGCATCCGCGCCGCCATGGCCCGTGGAGTCGGCGTGAGCACCGACGTGGTCAACTACTCCAAGTCCGGGCGGAAATATCACCTCCATTTGGAAATCCAGCCGGTGCGCAGCGAAAACGGTTCGCTCGAAACGTTCATCGCCATCCTCGCCGACATCACCTCCCGCGTCGAAACCGAACAGGCCCTGCGCCGCGCCAAATCCGAAGCCGACAATGCCTCGCGGGCGAAGAGCGAGTTCCTCGCGTCCATGTCGCACGAAATCCGCACCCCGATGAACGGTGTCATCGGCATGACGAGCCTGCTCATGGAGACGCGGCTCGACCACGAACAGCACGACTTCGTCAACACGATCCGCACCTCCGGCGAGGCGTTGCTCACCATCATCAACGACATCCTCGATTTTTCCAAAATCGAGTCGGGCAAGATGGATTTGGAGTATCTGCCTTTCGACCTCAGCACCTGCGTCGAGGAAGCCATTGATCTGTTCGCGATGCAGGCGGCCGCGAAGAACATCGAACTTGCCTACCACCTCGACGACGATGTCCCGAGCTGGATCATGGGCGATGTGACGCGCCTGCGTCAGGTTCTCGTCAACTTGGTAAACAACGCGGTCAAGTTCACGCCCGGCGGCCGTATCTCGGTGCTCGTGAAACGCCTGTCGCCCTCGAAATCCGACACTTCCCGTGCCTCTGAGCTCCTCGAAGTGCGGGTCCGCGACACCGGCATCGGCATCCCGCCCGATCGACTGAACCGCCTCTTCAAGCCGTTTTCCCAAGTCGATTCGTCCACCACCCGTAAATTCGGGGGCACCGGCCTCGGCCTCGCCATCTGTCATCGCCTCTGCGAACTCATGGGCGGCGGCATCCGCGTCGAGAGTGAGCCGAACAAGGGCTCCGATTTCATTTTCACGGTCAGCACCACCGCCGCCGAAACCGTGGTCCATCCCCTCCCCGACTTCCCCGCCGTCGCGCGCCAAGGTTACATCCTCGGCATCGACGACAATCCGGTGGTCCAGGCGCATCTCTCCTCCGTGCTGCAACGTTGGAAGCTCCCCTATCGGTCAGTCACCACGCCCGAAGCCGCCCTTGAGCTTCTTGAAGAACTGCCCCTGCCGGTCATGGTCATCGTGGATCTGGATCTCGCCAAATCTGACGACGGACGCCGCATTCCCCCGCGTCTCAATGCTTTGGGACTGCCCGTGCTCCGTATGCTCCGTTCCGGGCATGCCGGTTCCAGCCAAGCCCCATGGCCTTCCACCATCACCCTCACCAAGCCGGTCAAGGTCTCCTCTCTGGAACGTGGCATCCTGCAACTGCTCAAGAGCGAACCCGGCGAGAGCTCCGACGACCAAACCTCGGTCGTCCCCACCAAACTATCCACCCAGATCCCCCTCGACGTGCTGCTCGTCGAGGACAACCCCGTCAACCAGAAGGTCGCGCTGCGCTTCTTGGAACGACTGGGCTATCGCGCCGATGCGGTGAGCAACGGATTGGAAGCCGTGCAGTCGTGCGAAAACCGTTCCTACCATCTGGTGTTGATGGACATTCAGATGCCCGAGATGGACGGGTTTACCGCCTCACGCGAGATCCGCAAACGTCTCCCGGAATGGCGCCAACCCCGCATTCTCGCGCTCACGGCCAACGCGCTGCAAGGCGACCGCGAACAGTGCCTCGAAGCCGGCATGAACGACTACCTGAGCAAGCCCATCAAGATGCAGGACCTGAGCGCGGCCATCCGACGTCTCTTCGTCGACGGCGTGCCCAGTCTCCGCGAATAAACGCGGCCGATCAAATCCCCCCGACCGGCGGTCGCCTCTGTCGTGCCGCCGCGCCCTTGCCTTTTGATCGCCGGCGCTATTGAACGTTCACCCCACTCGATGCGTCGTCACGCCAATACCCCTTCCCTCGGTCAAATCGCGGAGTCCGCCCAAGTCTCCCGGGCGGCCGTTTCCATGGCTCTGCGCAACCACCCGCGCATTCCTCCGGCCACGCGTCTTCGTATCCAAAAAATCGCCACCGAGCTCGGCTGGAAACCCAATCCCCTGCTCGCCGAAGCCATGAGCGCGATTCGCGCCGGGCAACCGCCCGCCGAGCGCATTACCCTGGCGTGGATCACCGCGCACCCCACCCGGCTCGGCTGGCGCGACTACCCTTTCTTCCGCCGCTGCCATGCCGGCGCCGAAGCCCGCGCCAACGCCGCCGGCTATCGCTTGGAACATTTTTGGTTGGGCGACGCCGGCGGCAGCGTGAAACGCCTCGGGGATATCCTCCTCGCCCGCGGCATCACCGGCGTGCTCATCGCACCGCTGCCCGAGCCCACCAACCTCGCGTTGCCGTGGCACCAGATCGCGGCCGCCACCGTCGCCTACACGCTCGTTGAGCCCCGCCTGCACCGCGCCACCGACAACCACTGCGCCTCGGCGCGTGTGGCCGTGGCCCACCTCCGGGCCGGTGGTCGCCGTCGCATCGGTCTCGCCCTCAGCGCCAACTATGATCGCCGTGTCCAAGGCCTTTGGTCGGCCGGCTATCTATGGCAGGCGCACGAGGAGGGCATCGCCAATCCGGATTTGCTTCACCGCCCCGCCGAGCTTGATGCGACGGCGTTTGGCGCTTGGTTGGAACGCGCCCAGCCCGACGCCGTGATCAGCACCGATCTGCGAGTGCTCGATTGGTTAAAAGGCCGCGGCCATCGCGTGCCCGAGGACATCGCCTTCGCTTCCCTCGATTTAGCGGCCGATGACGGCGCCATCGCGGGCATCTATCAGGACGCCGCCGGCATCGGCACCTGCGCGGTGGACGTGCTGGCCGGACAACTCCTGCGCCACGAACGCGGTCTGCCGGAAAAACCCCGCACGGTCATCGTCGACGCGCATTGGGTGGATGGAGCGACGGCCCCCAAGACCCCTCATCGGGAAATTCTGTTGGGCGAGGCCGGTCACCAGATTTCCGGCACCGGTTCGGCCTTAGTCTCCGCCAGCCCGGTGTCCTTCGACTAGGTTTCGCTGTTCAAGCGGATCCGCCAAAAGATCGAACTCGAGCCACGGCTTGCCGTCAGCGGTGAAAATGCGTTTCCGCGCTGCGCTGCGCTGTCCCTTCCAGACGCGATCACACTGATCCGGCAACGCCACCACACTGGGCATCGAAATCGGCGCTGACTCACGCGCGCAAACCCAAGGCCGACCGTCTGCCAGCGCTCCCGTCATCTCCCGCAGATCCAACAACGAAACCGGCTCGACCGAGCGCGCTGCGCCGATACTCCCGCCGCCCACCAGCAAAGGCACGCGCACGCTTTCTTCATGTGGCCAGCCTTTCCGAAACAGACCGCGCCCGCCGTGCTGGTCACCGTGCACCGACGTGATCACCACAACCGTCGATGGCTCCAACCGCGCCAACAGTCGCCCGATCGCACGATCCGTGGCTTCGATGTGCGCGTAATACCCCGCCAACTCACGCCGCGCCCGCGCCTCGACTTCGCCGCCCCTCGGCACATTGGCCGCCAACGCGATCGCGGCCGGTTCCCGCGGCTTGATCCCTGCCGCCGGCGCACCGTAGGGCGGATGCGGCGCTTCCACACTCATCACCCCAAACCACGGCGCACGCCGCACCGACGCTTCGTTCATCGTTTCAACCCAGTCGCCCGTCCAATCCACCAACACGTCGCTTTGGTAACCCCGCAGCCGCACCGGTTCCCCCAGCCGCGTGCCCTGCATCCACGGGTCGTTAAGCAGGAAGCCACTCTCAAATCCCTCCCAGTGCATGAAGCCGCCGCGTCGGGATCGCGGCACCATCGTGCGCGCATGGCCCCCCCCCACCAACGGCGCCGCCGGATCACGCAACCCCAGATGCCACTTGCCAAAATAGGAGGTCAGATAACCGCGCTCGGCCAAATCGTGCGCCACCGTTCGAGCCTCCGCAGGCAACGGATCGAAATAGTCCGTCACCCCATTTTCCGGCGACGGCATCCCAGTGAGCAATGCCGCCCGGGCAAAAGGCCCAAAGGGATGCGGAGTCGTCGCCTGCATGTAGTTGATCGCCCGTGACGCGAACGCATCGAGGTGGGGCGTCACTGCATTTCGATCACCGGCAAATCCATGGGCCGACGCCCGCCACTGCGTCGTCACAATCCACAGGATATCCGGCGGTAAACTCATCCCAGCCGGTTTGGGCGCATGCCGTCATCGGTGCAATCTTTCCACGGTCCTCCGCGTCCCGCGGGCCTCATCTCTTAACGTAAACCGAAGCAGACATTGTTGCCGCCGACTGCCCCCGGCATCATCGTCCCCTGCCCCTCGCTTGTCCGTTCCTGCGGTCATGTGCCCCATGAGATTCCCTTTTCCGCCCCTTCTCGCGCTTGGCGCCTTCGTGACGTCCGCCTCATTCGCCGCACCGTCGTCCGCTGATCCATGGGCGGCCGGCCTCACCCTCGACTACGCCGCAGTCGATGCCGGGCTCGCCGTTTTACACGCCTCCAAGCCCGAAGACCTGAACGCTCAACTGGCCTATGCGTCGAGTCTGCTCATGAAACAGCCTCGATCGAACGGTAACCTTCGCACGGCCCTCGATCTTAGTGCGGAGGTGCTCACGCGTCCCACCGCTACCACCGATCAACGTGTGCTCGCCCGCTACCTCCTCGCGCGAATCTACCATATCCATCTCGACGCGCCGGAGCTTGATCACGCCGCCACAGAATACCGCAAACTCCTCGCCGACTTTCCTGGCCACCCCTTGGCCGAACAAGCCGCCGTCAAACTCGCGCTGCTCTACTTGTATCAATCACCCAACCTCGCGCCGCCCGACGCGCAAAAGCACGTCGCCGATCTGCTCGCTCGCGTGACCACGGCCGATGCGCGGCGTGAACTGCATTTCCTGCTGGGCAAGGAGATTTGGCTCGCCGCACACGACCCCGCGAACGCGCTGCAGCACTTGATCGCCGCGCGCGAACTCGATTTCCAGCAACTGGATCGCAACGCCGAAGTGGATCTCATGATCGGCAACATCGCCCGTGAAAACGGTCGCCCCGATCTCGCGCTGCCCCACCTCCGCCGTTTCCTCGCGCAGCGCGAGCGCGACCCTCGCGTGACTACCGTGCGCCGCTACGTGCGCCAACTGGAGTCGCTCGCCGCCAACGACCAGCGATGACGACCCTTCGCACGCGCCTCGCCCTCGCTCTCCTGACGATCGGCTTCTTCGGCTCGGTCGCCTACGTCCTGTCGCGGGACCCGCCGTCACGCGACCAGCACGTTACCCTGCGCCTCGGGCATTGGCTCATGCACTCGGGCATGCGCGAAGCATTTGCCGAGGCCGGACGGCGCTACGAGCTGCTGCATCCCGAGGTGCGGATCGAGCAAAACGTCGTCCCGATTCGCTCCTATCCCGCGTGGCTCCGCACTCAACTCATCGGCGGCACCGCCCCCGACATCATCGGCATGTTCGCGGTCAATGCGGAGATCATCAATCGCTACTTCCTTCCCCTCAACGACGTCGTCCTGCAGCCCAATCCCTACAACGTCGGCACGCCCCTCGCAGGCGTGCCCTGGCGAAACACTTTCGCCGACGGGTTGGAGTCGATTCAGAACATGTCCGCCGCCACGGGGCAGATCGGCGCGATCACCTTGCAGCTCAATACCTATCGCCTGTTCACCAACGTGGATCTGCTGCGCCGGGTTACCGGCCAGACGACTCCCCCCGAGACTTTCGCCGCGTTGCAGGCCCTCGGCCCCTTGGTGGAAACCTACAATGCGACGCATGCTGTTTCCGTCACCCCCATCGCCGGTTGCGGCCCGTATCTGCGCTACGTCAACGAGCAGCTCCTCGCGTCCCAAACGCAAAAGCTAGCCGTCGCGCTCAGCCCCATGCGCACACTGAAAGTCGGCAATCCGGACCTCGCGCTGATGATGCTCGACGGCCGCGCCGGCCTCGAAGAACCCGCCGTGCAAAGCACCTTCGAGTTGTTGCGCGAGGTCACCAACCTCATGCCACCCGGCGTCGAACAACTCCAGCGCGACGACGCCCTCTTCATGTTTCTCCAAGGGAAGGCCGTCACCTTCATCGCCGGCAGCTGGGACTACGGTGTGCTCGCGGCGAACGGGAATTTCACCGTCGCCGTAGATCCCATTCCCATCCCCACGCCTGACGATCCCCGCTTTGGTCCGTTTGTCCTCGGGCCCATTTCGGAGGCCGCCGTGCAACACGAAGCCCCGATGGCGGTCTTTCGCGACTCCGCCCATCCGGCGCTCGCCATCGATTTTCTTCAGTTTCTCAGCAGCCCGGAGATCGCGACCTTGTTCTCCGAGATGAGCCAACGCACCTCCGCCGTGATCGGCGTGCCTCCGCCCGCCGGGGCCGGCAACCTCGCCCCGCGCCTCGAAGGTGAGCCGGCCGGTCTTTCGATGGAGCTCCCCTATTTCGGCGGCCGCAATGCCTTCCGCGTCATGAGCAATCATCATCACCTGCTCTTCGGCCCGGGGGGGAGCACGGCGGCCTTCATCGCCGGTATCCGGGCGGACCTGCCCCCAGCCATCCGCGACGACGTGCAACGGCATTTGAGCAACGAACAGAAAGACGCCCAACGCAGCGACGCCTTGATCGGCCTCATGTTAACGCACCCCGGCGGCGTGCCCGATACGTGGCGGGAACGCATTGAGACGCAGCACCAGCGCGAGGGCGACGCCCTGCGCGTCGCCCGTGAGGTTGCGGCCACCCCCTAGCCGGCTACGCGTCGCCCAGCACCTGTTCGATGTGTGCGATCTCCTCGGCGCTGAGCGGGGGTTGCTGGAGACCTGCATGGATGTCCTCGATCTGGGTGACTTTGCTGGCACCGATGAGGACCGTGGTGATTTCGCTGCGGCGCAACAGCCAGAGCACCGCCATCTGCGCGAGCGTCGATCCCCGGGTTTCCGCGATGGCGTTGAGCGCTTTGATCTTCCCGAGCGCTTCCGGCGTGATGCGTTCCCGGTTGAGAAACACACTCGCGCCCGCCGCCCGCGAATCAGCCGGGATACCGTTCAGATAACGGTTCGTCAGCATACCTTGGGCGAGCGGGGAAAACGGAATGCAGCCGGCGCCGATCTCGTTAAGCGCGGGCAGCAACTCCGGCTCCACCCAACGGTTGAACAGGTTGTAAACCGGCTGGTGGATCAGCAACGGCACCCCCATCTCACGCAACAAGCGCGCGGCCTCGATGGTGCGCTTGGCATCGTAGTTGGACACGCCCGCGTAGAGCGCCTTGCCGCTGCGCACCGCGTGGGCCAGCGCGCCCATCGTTTCCTCCAGCGGCGTGTCCGGATCCGGCCGGTGGCTGTAAAAGATATCCACGTAGTCGATACCCATGCGGCGCAGGCTCTGATCGAGGGACGCGAGCATGTATTTGCGCGACCCCCACTCGCCGTAGGGACCAGGCCACATATGGTAACCAGCCTTGGTGGAAATGACCATTTCGTCGCGCAGGTGAGCGAAATCCTCGCGAAGAATCTGGCCGAAGTTGCTCTCCGCCGAGCCGGGCGGCGGCCCGTAGTTGTTGGCCAAATCGAAATGCGTGATGCCCAGATCGAACGCCCGCCGCAGCAGGGACCGCTGCTTTTCCAAGGCATCAATCCCGCCGAAATTGTGCCATAAACCGAGCGAGATCCGGGGGAGCTTGAGTCCCGTGCGCCCGCAGCGCGCATAGGGCATAACATCGTAGCGATCCGGGGCGGGAAGGTAGGACGAAGACATCCGATCACGTTGACACATGCGCCCCCGAAAAACCAATTCTCATCTTTCGCTTCCCTCCAAACGTATGAATCCCCTCGCCTCCGCTTTCGTGACCGCCTCCGCCCCGTCGCTCGCGGCCGGGTCCACCCTCGTCTTTTTCGGCGACAGCATCACCGACTGCGGTCGGGACCGCGCCGCCGCCACTTCGCTCGGAAACGGTTACGTGGCCTCGGTCGCCAGCCGACTGGGTTTTCGGCATCCCGATCCCGACCGCATCATCTACAACCGGGGCAACAGCGGAAACCGCGTCGGCGATCTGGCCGCGCGCGTCGATCATGACGTGGTCGCACCCGCGCCCGCCATTGTTTCAATTTTGATCGGCATCAACGATACGTGGCGCCGCTTCGACCGCCACGAGCCCACGTCGACCGCCGCCTTTCTCGACGGCTATCGGGCTCTGCTCAGCCGCATCCAGGAAAAGACCTCGACCCATCTCGTCTTGCTGGAACCGTTTCTGCTCCCCGTGCCGGCAGATCGCAAAACGTGGCGGGAAGACCTCGATCCGAAAATCGGTGTCGCCCGCGAACTCGCGGTCGAATTTAACGCGACCTTCGTTCCGCTCGACGGACTTTTCGCCGCAGCCGCGACGCGCGCCCCGGCCGCCTACTGGCTACCCGATGGCGTCCACCCCAGCTCCGCCGGACACGCCTTGATCGCCGACGCTTGGCTCGCCGCAACGGGTCTGGCCTGAAGCGTGAAACGTCCCGCCCTCGCGGCCGACTAACGACCTCCCGGCAAGCGACTCACGCGGGCCGAAAGGTCGGTCAACACCGTGCTGGTTTTGACCTTACTCGTGTCGCCCGTCGGCAGCGTGCGGGCCGCGAGAAAATTGTTCACCAGCGCGCATACCTCACTCGACACCATCACGCCGAGCAGCTCCCCCGTTTTACTCAAAACCAAGTCGCCGCGCGAAGGGGAGAAGTCGCCAAACAGGCGACGAACCAAGCGGTTATCCATGCGCACATAAGACGGGTTGCCCGGATCCAATTTGAACGGGACCTCACCATAGCCCTTGCCGCCGTTGCTGATCAGCACCGCTTCGGGAAATTTAAAAGGATCCAGCGCGGTTTGGTAAACCTTCACGCCCAAGGCCGAAACCTGAAACGCACTGACCGGCACCGCGACCACACGCGGATCAACCGATAGAAAGTCAATCCGCTCCGCCGCCGAGCGATGACCGTCCTTGCTCAGCGCCACGTCGACGCGCTGCCAATCGGCCGCCGGCTCGCGTAAATTGAAAGGCGTATCATCGACGTGCATCAACGCGTAGGTCGCCGCGCCATCGGTGACGAGAACCGTCGCCGCCGTCGTATCGCGGTCGATCTGACCAAAGAGTCCCGGGCGCTCGATGTGAAATACCGCGGGCACCCGATTCGCCAAAAACTCGCTAAACAAGGTGTTGGCGTTGATCGGCCGATTCTCACGGATCTCCTTCGTGATCTCCTGCGACGAAGCCGCGAGATCGCCCACCCCTTGCGCGAGCTGCGTGGCGGTTTCCTGCACCTTCTGACGTTCCTCCCGCTCTACGTTGACTTGCTCCCGGTAGGCGTCGGCCGTCTGGCGCAGCAGCGTCTTTTCCTGCTCCGCCACCTTCACCGCCACATCAAGATTCTGGATACGCTGCTGCGCCGCCGCCTGAGCCCGCTCCAGCTGGATCACCTCGCCCGCCCGGCGCCGCGCCTCGGCCTCACGGGCTTCGAGGTCGCGCTGCAACTGCGCCATGCGCTCGGCCGAAACCGACGCATCTTGGCGCGCCGCCTCGATCTGCGACGCGAGTTGCGCGGCGGATTTCTTCGATTCATCGAGCGACGAAGCGAGCTCCTGTCGCTGTTGTTCCACTCGCGCCAGATTCGCCTCACGTTCGGCCAAGGCCCGCTCGCGCGCCGCCAATTCCTCCTGGGTCGCATCCAACTCTCCGGACAACGCCTCGCGCTCCTTTTGTTCGTCCTCGAGAGACAATTTCATGACATCGACCATGTCCTGAGCGGCCGTGCGTTTCCCCTCCGCCGCGTCGGCCGCGGCGGACGCTGGAGGCGGGGCCTCCTTGGGCGGCTCGGCCTGCTCCCAGTCGGTCAACGCAAGCAGCGTGAGCAACAGGAAGTCGCAGAGAATCAATAGCAGCGTGCGATTCATAACCGCCTTCTAGAGCGTCGCAACCGGGGCCTGCGCGATCGCCGCCTGCGCTTCGAGGATCAGCTTCTTCTTAAACGGACGCACGTGACGAATCTTCACGAGAGCGACGCACGTGATGCCAAAGAGATTGGAGGAATAGGCGGCCAGCAGGTTCGGCTCAATCACCCCCAGCACCTGCAATACTAGCGCCGTGGCCGTGCCGCCGATCCCCACATAGAGGCCGCCATCGAAGAGATTCTCTTCGTTTTCCATCAGCTTCAGACGCACAAGCGCCGGCACATCGAGACGGCCGACTTCCCCGATCTTCAACAGGCAGATCAGATACATCGTGATTTGGAGGGCGGCGAAGAACCCGATCGAGAGCAGCGTGGAGGATTGCATGGCGAAAGTGGCAGGAGTGGGCTGGGCAGACGTTAAATCGGTGATGGCGGACAATACCGGCACAGAAAAAGTGACCTTAAATTCGGAAGCCGGTGCCGCCCGCAGTAAAAACGGCTCCGTGGCGACGATGATGATCCCGGCGGTGAGCAAAGCGAGCACGCCACTGGAAAGATGAGGCAAAGCACCGCCCAAAGTGCGCGCGGCAAAGGCACGATCCAATCCGCGGAAGCAACAAAACGCGCCGAGGAGAAACAGGGTATACTTGATCGCGAGCATCACGCCGGGATGCCGCAGACCGAGCTCGGCGGCTGAAGTCCAGGCCGGACCCGCGTCGCGATTCACCGGCACCTGACGCGCCAACAGTTGCCGCACCGCCCCGCGTCCCTCCGCCAACGCCAAACGCAAATCCGCCAACCCCGGGCGACCGAATTGAATCAGGTAGGCGGCGACCTCGTCGGCCGAATCAGAAAACAGCGCGGCCGTGTAGATCACGGGCAATTCGTCCGGCGCGACGCGGCTCAGATGCGCGTATTCAGCCAGCGTGCGCACGCTGTCGGCGCGACTGGTCAGCTCGGTGAGTTGCGTCCAATCAAGGCGTTTCCCGAGCGCGAGCAAGTCGACCATGACTGGCTCAAGCTCGCCGAGCTCGCCCGACTCCCGCGCCGTCTCCGCGAGACCGCGCAACTCGCGTTGCAGGGCCGCCGGGTAGTGCTCACCCTGATACAACAATGCGGACAATAAGATCACCGCGTCCAAGGCCTGCCCGCCCGGACGACCGGCCGGCACGAACTGCGTCGTGCGGTCGATCTTCCGCATCGCCAGCAGGGCCTGCACTCCCGCCGAACGCGAACCGGTGAGATAACTGCCGAGCGCCGTGCGCGCCTCTTTCGTGATGAAGAAGGTAAGCACCGGCGTGCTGGTATCGCGTCCGCGATTTTCGCGGAGATTGAAAAGGGGATCGAGAAACGGGTCCCACCCGCCCCAAGGCACGAGTTCCGGTTGCCGTTGGGCGTCTCGCGCCAACCGCTCGGCCAACGCCTCGGCGCCCGGATCCTGCAACTGGCGGGCGGTATCCAGCACCAGCGCGGTCGGCCCCAATTTTTCCCGCACCAAAACATCCTGCCCAAAATCGGCAACCGACGTCGTGCCTTCCCCGGCCGCCGCGAGCAATGCCGGCGTCACGGATTTCAGGTTTACCGGCAACAACCAGCCGAGACCGGTGAGCACGACGCCGCCGACCAGCCAGGCGACGGCCAGCCCCCCAAAGGCGTTTTTCGAACCAGATTCGCTCATGCTGGAGGTAACAATCGGATTGCGGGTCGCCGGAGGCAAACCCACGGTTTCGGGCTTATCGACCCATGGTTTTGCCTATTGTTCACTACAACGATCCCGTCCTCCGCCAAAAGGGGGAACCTATCACGACCTTTGACGAGGCCCTCGCCGATCTGGCTGACAACATGGTCGACACCATGGACGAGGCCAATGGCATCGGCCTGGCCGCCCAGCAGATCGGCCGCGCGATCCAAATGTGTGTCATCGATTTAATGCCGACGGATCGTGATTTCACATGGGAACTCGATGGTGCCAAAACGCCTCTCGATCTTATCATGCCGATGGCCTTGGTTAACCCGACTTGGGAACCCTTGCCGAGCGAGATAATCGTCTACGAAGAAGGCTGCCTCTCGTTCCCTGATATCCGTGGCGACGTCGAACGGCCCGACAAAATCAAGGCGGTGTTTCAAGACACGATGGGCGCGAGTCATTCCTTGATCTGCGACGGTCTCTTCGCTCGCTGTATCCAGCACGAGATCGATCATCTCAATGGCACCCTGTTTATCGATCGCATGACCAAGCCCGTGCGGGCCGCGATCGAACGCGACATCAAGGCGCTCGCCGTTCGCACCAAGGCCAAGCAAGGCTGACGGCCTCCCCCACAGCGGGGCCGCCCCGTCGGCGCACTTAACGGTAAACGCCTCCAAGCTGGGCGTGGGAAGTCGTTCGCGCTTGGCTCAACGCTCGCTCGCGTCCCCTCCCGCTCCCCGATTTTTACTATGAGCCAAGCATCAGACGGCATGAACTACGCCCCGCAGGGCAAACCTCAACCCGTGGTCAAACCCGGCGAATTCACCTTTGCCGCCGCCCATCTCGATCACGGCCATATTTACGGGCAATGCAACGGTCTCACCGAAGCGGGCGCCGGTCTGAAGTGGGTTTATGATCCCGATCCGAAGAAGATCGAGGCCTTCCGGCAAAAATTCCCGCACGTGCAAGTGGCCCGCTCTCTGGACGAGATCCTGGCCGATTCCGCCGTGCAACTCGTCGCCGCCGCCGCCGTGCCCTGCGATCGTGGTCCCCTCGGATGTCGCGTCATGCAGGCCGGAAAGGACTACTTCACCGACAAGACCCCATTCACCTCGTTGGATCAGCTCGCCGACGCACGTCGTGTCACGGCGGATACGAAACGCAAATACGCCGTCTACTACAGCGAACGCCTCCACGTCGAAAGTGCCATGTATGCGACCGATCTTGTGGCGGGGGGCGCCATCGGCCGCGTGATCAACGTCATCGGTCTCGGTCCCCATCGCCTCGGCCCGCCCGGCAGTCGGCCCGCGTGGTTCTACGAAAAGGCAAAATACGGCGGCATCCTCTGCGACATCGGCAGTCACCAATTCGAGCAGTTCCTCACGTTCACCGGCGCGACAGACGCCGAGGTTACCTCCGCGTCCGTCGCCAACTATGCCCATCCCGACACCCCTGAGCTGGAAGACTTCGGCGAGGCCAACTTGGTCGGCAACAACGGCGCCACCAACTACATCCGGGTCGACTGGTTCACCCCGGACGGCCTGCGGACTTGGGGCGACGGACGCATGGTGATCCTCGGCACCGAAGGTTACATCGAGCTCCGGAAGTATATCGACGTCGGCCGTGACGCCGGTCCGGATCAAGTGTTCCTCGTCGACGGCAAAGGCGAACATCACATCAACGTGGCCGGAAAAGTCGGGTTTCGTTTCTTCGGTGAACTCATCCTCGACTGCCTGAATCGCACGGAGAAAGCCATGACGCAGGAACACGCGTTCCGTGCCGCGGAGTTGTGCATCAAAGCGCAGAACGCCGCCCGCCGGATCGCCTGACGTTTTCAACGCAAAGGATGGCGCCTCTCGGCGCCATCCTGCCTGAAATCAGAGCAAGTCAGCCGCGAGTTCGGCCAACTTGGAGCGCTCGCCCTTCGTGAGCTTCACGTGGGCAGAGAGCGCGTGACCCTTCATGCGGTTATGGCAATACACCAGACCGTTGCTGCGCGCATCGACGTAAGGATTATCGATCTGCGCAGGATCACCGATGAGCACGATCTTCGACCCTTCCGAAATCCGGGTAATGATCGTTTTCACTTCGTGCGGCGTGAGCTGTTGCGCCTCGTCTAAAATGAAAAACCGGCGGGCAATCGAACGCCCACGAATGAAACAGAGCGCTTCGATTTCCACCAAGCCGCTGGAGATCAGCCGCTCGTAGGGTTTCAAAGGCGGAGCCGCGCCATGCGAAGCCGGGCCGGCCGCGGCCGCTCCGGCCCCCTCGCCGCCCTTTTTGCTCTTTTTCGACACTTTCATCGCCGCGAATTGCGGGTCCTTCACCGGCTTCGAAGGCACCAAAACCTCCAGCGCGTCGTAGTAAGGCTGCAACCACGGCTTCATCTTTTCCTCCAACGAACCAGGGAGAAAACCGATGTCCTTGCCGAGCGCGATCACCGGACGAGAAATCGACAGGCCGTCGTAGCGGGAATGCTCATCCGAAGTCTGCCACAGCGCGCAGGCCGTGGAGATCAGCGTCTTGCCCGTGCCGGCCTTGCCAAAGCAGGTGATCAACGAAATCGAGTCGTCGAGCAACGCGTCCATGAAGAACTGCTGCTCCAGATTGCGCGCCCGAATCGGCACACCGCCGGGCGCCTTCACAAATTCCGGGAGGCGCAGGCGACGCACGCTCGTGCCGCCAAAGAAACGCGCAGGCATCGTCTTGTTCTCACTCGACCGCAGCAGCACGTATTCGTTGAGCACCAAGCCCTCCGGCGCGTCTTCGCCGAGATCGAGCTCACCCGTCGAACAGAAACGCTGTAATTCGTGAACGGATACGGAGACCTCACGATAGCCGTCATCGTCGTCCATCTCCGGCACCTTGTCATTCAGGTAGTCCTGCGACTCGAGGCCGACCGCGCGCGCCTTGAGCTGCACGTTGACGTCCTTGGTGACCAAAATCGTCGGCGGTTGATAGCGCTCCTGCACAAACAACGCCGAGGCGATGATGCGGTTGTCCTTCTTGTGCAGATCGTGGAGCACGGCGCGGAAACGCTGCATCGCGGCCGACTCAAAATTGCTCTCCACATAATAGCGATTGATCACGATCAACAGCGTGCCGCCGTTGGGTAATCGCACGCCCTCCTCCATCGAGCGCGTATCCGGCAGGAGCTCCTGCAAAATGCGGTGCACGCGGCGGGCGTTGCGCCCCCGCTCGGTCGATTGCTCGGACTTGATCGCATCAAGCTCTTCGAGGACTTCGACCGGGATAGCTAGGTTGTTGTCCTCAAACTTGAAGATCGACTGGGGATCATGAAGGAGGACGTTCGTGTCCAGGACAAAGGTCTTTACCTTTGCGGGGACCTTGAGCCGTTTTTTGGAGGGTTTTACCCTGCTCAGGTTTTCCATCAGGTGGTGATAACTTGTGAATAACTCTGCAGCGCCCATGCCAAGATTAAAGCGACTTTGAGCCGCCGATTTCCGCAAACGTCGCACATCCGTCACACCCTCGATGCGGCCCTTGTTTTCGGGCAAAAAGATGGCGGCCCGCCTACCCCTAAGCGGACCGCCTTTGCTTTCTATACTACCCCAGTGGTGGTCCGCTAAGCGAACTCACCAAACCAGAACTAAGGAGATAGACGCGATGACTCCCCAAATGTTTCAAAATTTCCCGAAAATAAAGGCCGTCGGACTCAGCGCGTGATACGGATTCCGTCGTAAGTCGTCGTCGTCGAAGATGTTTTCGCGCGCGGCGCCACCCATAGTCGCAACCAGTATTCTGCGAGGTTGCGCATGCTCGTGCGGTGGACGCCCTCGTGCCGCGCCCAATCGCGAAACAGTGCTGCGACCGCCGCGCGCTCTTCATAGTAACGCCACAACTCGTCGGACAACCAACTCGCCGCCGCATGCGTGTCCCGTTCATCGCTCGCCGCCTTCACCACCCGATCAATCCAGAAACGCTTCTCGTCCGGATTGGCCTCCACGTAGTCGAGCACCCGCTGCTCCGTAAGATTCAAACTCATGTCGCCAAACTGCGACGACCACGCCGCGGCTCAAGCTCCGCGCCTGCATTTCGGCAAGATTGCATTCGAAAGACCGTCAGCTCACGCTGGATTCATGTGGCAAAAATTTAAGGAGCAACTTCCCGCGGTCGTCATCATCCTGCTCGTGATCGCCGGCGGCGTCTACTGGCTCCAGACGCGAACGTTCGTCGAAATGAGCGCCCGCCAAAATGCCGAGTTCGCCGCCCTCCGCGCCGAAACCAACGCCGAGCTCGAAGCCAGCGCGGAACAGACCCGCCAACAAATCGACGCGGTTAACACGCTGCTCAAAGACGCGATTTCCAAACGCTCCTCCGATATCTTCATGACCGACGAAGAGATCTCAAAAGTGAACGCGCAAAAGATGGATGAGCTCGCGACCGTCATCGCCAAAAAGATCCAACCGTTCAACCCCGCGCCGAAGACACCTGAGGAAGCTGCCGACCAAGAAAACCAGCAGCTCGACCGCGTCTCCAGCGGCATTGCCCAACGCATCGAGCCCATCCTCGCAGACCTCGCGAAAAATCAGAATGTCACCAGCGATTCCCTCGCCAAATATAGCCGCGATATCTCCGACCAGATCAGCGTTATCCTGACCTCCGAGCTGGAAAAGAACCAGCGCCTGAACGCCAGCCTCGCGGAAACCCAAGCAGTCGCCCGCGAATCGCTTGGCCTCTCCCAAGAGTTGGCCGCGCTCTACCTCAGCTCGTTCAAGGACCAAGGCGTGCTCACCCGCCTGCTCACCCTGCCGGCCAATGTCATCAAAGACGCATCCAAGCTCTCCATCGTCAACAGCTCCGAACGCAAGGAACGCGAAGCCGATCTTATGGCCCGTATGGCCACTATCCAGGAGAAACTCGACGCCATCCAAATCGAAGCGCCGAAAGACTGAGGCTGTTCGTCTGCTCGCGAGCCATGTTCTGACCGCCCAGCTGCGTCCTGCGGTTTAACCTCCCCCGCCGCCTGCCTTAAAATCGCGGCTTCTTACTGCTCACCCCTCGCTCTCCTTTTTTGTTAATCGCATGCGCCATCCGTTTACCATCCCGAACCTCCTCGTTCTCCCCGTCGCGGCCCTGGCCCTTTTCTCGGCCAGTTGCAGCTCGCGCGAAAATGCGGTGACGACGGGCGACCGCACTCAAACCCTACATTTCGCCAATCTCGTCGAGCCTACCGATCTCGATCCGCAGATCATTACCAGCCTGCAGGACTTCAACATCGTGATCGCCCTCATGGAGGGGCTTACCCAATACGATCCGCAAACCAATCTCCCGCAGCCCGCCGTCGCCGCCACATGGGAATCCAGTGACGATGCTCGCCAGTGGACATTTCACCTCCGCCCCGAAGCATGGTGGTCCAACGGGGATCCCGTCACGGCGCAGGATTTCGTTTACGCCTACCAACGCATCCTCTCGCCCGCCTTCGCCTCGGAATACGCCTACATGCTCTTCAGTCTGGACGGGGCCGAGGAGTTCCTCAGCGGCCACCTGAAGGATTTCGCTCAAGTCGGCGTCAAAGCGCTCGACGACCACACCCTCCGGTTGAATCTGGCCTATCCGATGCCGTTCCTGCCCAGCGTCGTCGCCCACGCCTCGTGGTATCCGGTTCACCGCGCCACGATCGAAAAATTCGGCCGGATGGACCAACGCGGCACCCTGTGGACCCGCCCCGCCAACTACGTCGGCAACGGTCCCTTCGTGCTCAAGGAGTGGGCGCCGAATCAAGTCATCGTCGTCGACAAATCCCCCAGCTACTGGGACGCGAAAAACGTAAAGCTAAACACCATTCGTTTTTATCCCATCGAAAGCGCCGCCACCGAAGAGGCCGCCTTTCGCTCGGGGCAAATCCACATCACGACCAGCACGCCGATCGACAAGATCTCAACCTATCAAAATGATCCGTCCCTGCGGCCGTTTCTTCACCAAGACGTTCAACTGGCGACCTATCTCTATCGGTTCAACACCACCAAACCCCCGCTCAACGACGTGCGGGTTCGGCGCGCGCTCGCGATGTCGATCGAACGCCAACGCCTCGTCGAACTGGTGACCAAGGGCGGCCAAGTGCCCGCCTACACCCTTACCCCGCCCGACACCGCCGGCTACCACGCGCCCGCCGTCCTCCGGGAAGACCTCGACGAGGCCCGGCGCCTGTTGGCCGAAGCCGGCTACCCCGGAGGCGCCGGCTTCCCGAAGCTCGACATCCTCTTCAACACCAACGACGGCCACCGCCGCATCGCCGAAGCCATCCAGCAGATGTGGAAGCAAAACCTCGGCGTAGACATCGGCCTCTACAACCAAGAAGCCAAGGTGCAGTCCGACAGCATGCGGGAAGGCAACTACACCATCGCCCGTTACGCGTGGATCGGCGACTACCTCGATCCCAGCACCTTTCTTGAGCTCATGACGTCGGACTCGGGCAATAACCAAACCGGTTGGTCCAATTCCGCATACGATCGTCTGGTCAAAGCCGCCCAAACGACCACCGATCAGACCAAGCGCTTCGATCTCTACCGCCGCGCCGAAGCCATTCTCATGGAGGAGGCTCCCATCGCCCCCATCTACTTCTACGTGCTCAGCACCCTCCGCCAAACCTCGGTGCAGGGCTGGTATGGCAACCTGCTCGATATCCATCCCTACAACCGGGTATGGCTCGAACCAGACGAAAAATAACCGCTGCCCCCCTCCCGGCGAGCTCCACCAGCTCGTCCAGACACCCGTTTCCGATATCGGTTCATTTTGCACCCAACAGGGCCATGCAAAACGCCTGAATTGGCCTATCACGGCCCGTGCACAAAACCCGGCGAATAAACGAATGCCAAACACGGACCCATTTTAACCTATTGTCCTGAAATGAATTAAGACACGAAAGCCCAAGTGGCACGGGCTAAGGTTTAAGGAAAGGCGAACGACCACTTCGTCCTCCCTTAAAACCAATCCATATGAACGCCACCAGCCGCTCGCTCCGCTCCTCGGAACCATCGAATCAGTCCGATACCAACCCAGCCGAAGCCGCCGCGTATGACCGCCAGCTGATCATGCGCTTCAACTCAGGTGAAGAAGCCGCCTTTACCGAGATCGTTGAGCGCTATCACACCCGCATCTTCGGCCTCGCTCATAACGTTCTGCGCAATCGCGCCGACGCCGAAGAAATCGCGCAGGACACCTTCGTTCGGGCCTACCGCGCCTTGGGAAAATTCCGCGGCGATTCGTCCTTGGCCACGTGGCTTTACCGCATCGCGATGAACCTCTCGCGCAATCGCTACTGGTATTACCGCCGTCGTCGTCGTCAGGACGCTGTTTCGCTTGAGCACGAGTGGGGTGAAGACCAGTCCACGACGTTCGCCAACTTCATCGCCGAGACCGGCACCGACCCCCGCCGCGACGCCACTCAAAACGAGTTCAGCGAACTCATCGAGCGGTGCATGGATCAACTCGATCCGAACTACCGCGAGATTCTGATCATGCGCAACGGACTTGATCTGCCCTACGACGAGATCTCCAAGCTCCTTCGCATCAAGGTCGGCACGGTCAAGAGCCGGATCGCCCGCGCCCGCGAAACGCTGCGTCGCCTCTTGGCCAACACAGCCCCTGACTTCGGTCCCTCCGCCACCCCGTCGTCCTTCTTCGAAACGTCCGGCGAAGTCCCTGGCTGCCACGCCATCGCCTACGCCTAAACCAGCAATCGGCGCGCGGGAACCGTTCCCGCTCCGCGCCGTCGGGTCAGGCGCGTAGGTCAACATCGGTTCTGCGGCTTGAAAAAACCCCGCCCGTGCGGCGTGCTATGGTCGCATGCCCGCCCGTCCGCTCGAACTCACGATTTCCGAAGCACGCCGTTTCATGCTTCGGGCTCTCGGGCTGGAGGCCGCACATCCAAGCGTGCGAGCCGCGATCGAGCATCATGGTTATGTGCAAATCGATCCGATCAATGTGAGCGGCCGCATGCATGAACACCTGCTGCGCAATCGCGTTGGTTGCTATGGCGAAGGAGATCTATTTCGCCATCTCTACGGCGCGCCGGATGCCGCCGCCCGCCCCTCACCGACCGAACGGCACGCATTCGAACACTATTTTCCGCCGCTCGGCGTGCATGCGGCGATGCCGGCCACCGCCTATCCGTTTCTGCGCCGGTCGATGAAGACCCGCGCCCAAGGCACGGGTAGCTGGTCGGGTCGGCTCGACGCGCCGCAGCGCAAGATGGCCCAGCATCTTTTCGAACGGTTGCAAACCGGCCCGATCGCTTCGGAAGATGTTGCACCTGATCGGGGTCCGACGACGTCCAATGGGTGGGGTAAATCGCGCCTCGCGAAGTCCACGTTGGATAAACTCTTTTTTCATGGCCGCGTCCTGATCACCCGCCGTCGCGGCTATCGCCGGGAGTTCGACCTCCCAGAACGGGTTTTACCGGAGCAGGTGTTGTCCGCTCCACAACCCAGCCCCGCGGCCAGTGCCCGATGGGCCGTGCTCACCAAACTGCGCCAACGGCGTTTATGCCGGCTCAAACGCGACGAATACCCGTTGGTAAAAAGCTTCGTGCAAGAAATCACGGTGCCTGGCTGCCCGGCGTTGCACATCCTGCGCGAGGACTTGGCGTTGCTCGATGAAGTCCGGTCGTCCCCCGTCCCTTCCAACGCACCGCCGCACCTGCGACTCCTCGCACCACTCGACCCCTTGATTTATGACCGGGACCTCACCCGCCGGCTCTGGGACTTCGACTACACGTGGGAGGTCTACACCCCACCCGCCAAACGCGTTCGAGGCTACTATGCGTTGCCAGTGTTGGTTGGTGGCGAAATCGTCGGACACGTTGACGTCAAAGCTAACCGCGAGACTGGCCAGTTGAATGTTATATCCCAGTTACTCCCGGATACTTACTCTTTCTCCGCGCACGAAGCCGTGAGTAAACTAGCCCATTTTCTCCACCTCTCGCCCCCCAAATAGACTAAGCGTATCTACTCAATTTTCACATTCACTTGATATGCAAATAGTTGCAATACACTCAACCGACCCCAAACCAAGCAATCTCGCTTGTTTACATGCCGCAACCGGGCAGAATGCAGGTAATGATCCTTTCTGGTTCTAACTTTTTCGGTCAACCGAACCAGCGTATCGCGCTTCGATTCGCATTCCTCGTTTTAGTCGGCACCGGACTGCTTTCAGGTCAAACCCTGCGGACGTGGGACGCGGGCGACTCCAGCGATAATTGGACGGCCAACAATAACTGGTCGAGTAACAACCAACCCAACGCGACCAACGAACTCGCCGTCTTTTCGGCCAACGGCCTAGACACCACCGCCATTGAGGTGAATAACAACCGCAACGTCGGCGGCTTGCGTTTCACCAGCGGACTCACCGACTCGCTTTCCTTTTACAACAGCGGCCGCACGCTGAGCGTCGCCCAATACGGCATTTCCAACCAGTCGAGCACCACTCCGGTCTTCACCAACAAGTTTAAGCTCTCGGCGAATCAAACCTGGGAAGCGACCAATGCCTCCGGCGGCGGACTCACGTTCAACTCGGGAGCCTTGATCAACCTCCAGAGCTACTCGCTCACGTTCAGCCCGCTCAACGCCAACAACACGATCAACGTCAACGACGTGATCTCCGGCAGCGGCTCGATCATCAAAAGCGGTGCCGGCCAGCTCAATCTGAACGCCAGCAACACCTACACGGGCACCACCACGATCAACGCCGGCGTCCTCCAGCTCAACACTTCCAATGTGCTGGCCGATACGTCCAATGTCATCGTCAATTCGGGCGGCGCCCTGCAATTCAGCTACAGTGGCGGTTCCGATACCGTCGGTTCTCTCTCCGGGGCCGGCACGATCGATCTCCGCGGCGGCACCCTGACCAGCTCAACCTCGGCTAATACCACGTTCTCTGGCGCCATGGCCGGTTACGGTATTTTCCGCAAAGACGGCACCGGCGACCTGACCCTATCCGGCAATAGCACCAACTCCGGCAAGACCTACATCGACGGCGGCACCCTCATCGCAGCCAGCAACACCGCCCTCGGGAGCTCGACCTACGGCAACGAAATCGCCTCGGGCGCGGCCTTGGGCCTGCAAGGCGGCATCACGCTGACTGAAAGTAATTTTTTCCTGCAGGGCACCGGCGAGGGAGGGACGGGCGCCATCGTCAATATCAGCGGCAACAACACGCTAAACGCCACCTTGGACCTCCAAGGCGCGACCACCTTGGGGGCGACCTCAGGCACTTTAACGCTGGGCAACAGTATCAATGTTTCCAGCAATCTCACTCTGACCGGGGCCGGTAATTTCGAATTCGGGCAGAACCTATACGGCAGCGGCGGCCTGATCAAAAACGGCACCGGCACGACGACGTTCACAGGATCTTCAGGCAACTCCTTCTCTGGCGCCACCGCACTCAACGACGGCACGATCGTATTGGCCCGCAACGACGGCACCACGACCTTGGGCCAAGGTTCGATCGCGATCGGCGACGGCGCAGGTAGCGCCGGTTCCGCGACGCTTCGCCTCGGTGCCAACAACCAAATCGCAGACTACGTTTCGAGCTTCGCGATCAGTTCCGATGGTCTGTTCAATCTCAACGGGTTTTCTGAGTCGATTAACGTTTTTTCCGGCAGCGGGCAGATCGCCTTGGGGTCAGGCGCGCTCACGGTCGGCGTCAACTCCGGATCGTCGACCTACTCCGGTGTGATCTCCGGCACCGGCTCCTTCACGAAGGCCGGCAGCGGCACCGTCACCCTTTCCGGTAACAACACCTACACCGGCGACACCAACATCACCGGCGGCACCTTGCAGCTCGGCGCGGCCAATCGCCTGGCCGATGCCACGGCGGTCAACATCAGCTCGGGCGCCACGTTTAACCTGAACAACTACAGCGAAACCGTCGGCTCCGTCGGCGGCGCCGGCAACGTCTCCCTCGGCACCGGCTCGCTCACCGCCGGCGGCAACCACACCTCGACGACTCTGAGCGGTGTCATGAGCGGCTCGGGCGGGTTAACCAAAACCGGCACAGGCACGCTGGCGCTGTCCGGCAGTAACACCTTTAGCGGCAACGTCACCG
>CAXBDS010000034.1:0-35279 GCA_963974355.1 uncultured Opitutaceae bacterium | reverse complement strand
ATGAAACGTTTGCTCTTCTCCTCCCTCGTCGCGTGTTCCCTTCTCACCGGCTCCGCGTTCGCCCAAGGCATGGCCAGCGCCGATCACGGTATGCCCGCCTATCACACCGAGGTGCTGAAACCTGATCTCCCCAGCCCGCGCAAGGAGATGACCGGCACCATCGACGGCGTGAAAATCACCATCAACTACGGCAGCCCGTCGCTGAAAGGTCGCGTGATCTGGGGCGGCCTCGAGCCCTACGGCAAAGTCTGGCGCGCCGGGGCCAACGAAGCCACGCGCATCACCTTCGGTTCCGATGTCACGATCGACGGTAAAAAGATCGGCGCCGGCACCTACGGCCTGTTCGTCCTACCCGAAAAAGAAGGTGCTTGGAGTGTCATCTTCAATGCCACCGCCGAGCAGTGGGGCGCGTTCAAATACGACGAATCGAAGGATGTCCTGCGCGTCAAAGTCGCACCCGCGAAGCTCGGCGAACCCGTCGAGGCGCTGGCTTACATGATCGAGGGCAAATCGATCGAGCTCGTCTGGGGGGACTTGAAACTCGCCGTTCCGGTGAAGGCGGCGATGTGATCGCGCGCCCGGCAGGCGATCAGGCCCGTCACCTCACTGCTCCAGCCCGGTCGTGATCCACTGCCGGGCTGCTTCGTTTTCGGCCATCGTGAAGGTCTTCACGTCGACGCCGGGAAACACCGCGCCGATAACCGCCGCACTGTTTTTCAACCATGTCTGGTCCGTGACGACCGCCTCCTTTTCGATCTGGCGGGCGTTGCTCAAACTGAACTTCACGTCCTTGAAAAACGCCTCCGCCGTCATGCCCTCGAAGTCGTTTATCTCAAGGTAGAGGCGGATGTTGTCGTGACGCTCGAGCCGGGCTTTCAATGGCACCAGGGCGGTCGCCAATTCCGAACCATCGATTTTTCCGTCGAAGCGGATGCCGACCACACGATCGGACTTAAAGGGAATGAATTTGATCATAGCAGTGAGGGTAAGGAGGTCCCGCCGAGGCGCTCGAAATCACGCCATGCCAGATCGGGACCGATGAGACGCGAGGTTGTTCCTAGCACCGACCCGCGCTCCGCCGATTGGTTCGGCGCAGAGTTTTCCGCCTCCCCTGCCCAGGGTCGTGCGCCCTGCTGCCGAGAACAGCGGTTGAACAGAAATCACTTCCGGCTTCCGCCCCGCCGCGCCGCCTGTTCAGCTCGCGCGATGTCCCTCGACCGCTTCAAAACCGCGCAAGCCTCCGCCGAAAGCGGCATCGTCACTGCCCTCGCCGAGATCCGCCGCGGCCGTAAAACCAGCCACTGGATCTGGTATGTGTGGCCGCAACTCGTCGGTCTCGCCCGTTCGGATACCGCGCGTCGCTACGGTCTCGCTGACCTCGAGGAGGCGATCAACTATCTCCAAGATGACGAACTGCGCCGCAATCTGCTGAACATCACCGCCGCGGCCGCCGAACATCTCGCGGCCGGCGTGCCTCTGCTGGAGCTGATGGGCAGCGAAGGCGACGGCCGTAAACTCGCGTCGTGCATGACGCTGTTCGACGCCGCGGCCACCCGCGTCCCCCAGCCCGAGCTGCAAGCCGACATGAGCGCACTGCGCACGATGGCCACGACCATTCTCGACGGGTTGGACGCCCAAGGCGTGCCTCGCTGCGCGTTTACCCTAAACGAAGTTCAAGCAAACTGAATCGAGCGCCTCTCACCCCTCCAGCGCCGCAAGCCGGCGTTGGAAAAAGGCGCGCTGCACATCGTTCTCCGCCCGATCCCGCGCCCGCTGGTAAGCGATACGCGCCGCCTCCCGTGCCCCCGACCGCCGGTAACAATCGGCCAACGCCGCTTGCAGCGGGAGATAGTTCGCCAGCGCGCCATCATGCTCCAACCGGCGCAGTCCCGGCAACGCGGTCTCCGGCCCTTCGGCGTATGAAAGCGCGACCAACGCATTCAACTCCACCACCGGCGATGGCGACAGGTGGTGCAGCCGCTGATACAAAAAACAGATCTGCGGCCAGTCAGTGGACGCATAGTCCGGCGCCGCCGCGTGCAAGGCGCTGATGGCCGCCTGCAACTGATACGGACCGGGCGCCTTTTCGGCCAAGGCGTCATCGAGGATCATCGTGCCCTCGTCGATCAAGGTCCGGTCCCAGCGACTGCGATCCTGATCCTCCAATGTGATCAGGTGGCCGGCGGCATCGGTGCGCGCGGCGGCTCGCGAATGATGCAACACGAGCAGCGCGAGCAGACCCTTGGTCTCCGCATCATGCGGAGCGAGTTGCACCACCACCCGCGCCAGCCGAATCGCCTCCTCACATAGTGCCACCCGTAACAACTCGCCGCCATCCGATGCCAGATAGCCTTCGTTGAAGATCAGGTAGAGCGTGGTCAGCACCGCGCCCAATCGTTCGGGCCATTGCTCGCGTGACGGCACCTCATAAGGAATGCCTGCCAGTTTGATCTTCCGCTTCGCGCGCACCAGACGTTGCGCGACCGTCGCCTCCGGCACGAGGAATGCCCGGGCAATCGCCGGCGTTTTCAACCCTCCCAGCGTATGTAACGTGAGCGCAATGCGTGCCTCCACGGCCAGCGCCGGATGACAGCAGGTGAAGATCAGGCGCAGGCGTTCATCAGGCAGATGGTCCTCGTGCTCGTGCCCCGTTGTCGAGGCCGCCCCATCGCCGAGGATCGTCGAAACGATCTCCGGCTCTTTGCGGCGAAAATTTTCCCGTCGCCGCACGTGGTCGATCATGCGGCGACGGGCGACCCGGTAGAGCCATCCCGCCGGTTCGGCCGGCCACGCGCCCGGGCGACTCCACGCGGTGGCCGCTTCGACGATGGCCTCCTGCAGCGCATCTTCCGCGAGTTCAAAATCGCGCATGGAGCGCACGAGGCTCGCAAGAACCTTGCCCCACTCCGCCCGAAAGACGCGCGCCAGGTCGCGCTGCAGTTGCCCCTCCATCACGGCGCCTCGATTTACGCCCCCGGCAGCACCATCAACGGACGCACTTCAACACGCCCCACCGTCGCAGTCGGAATCTTGGCGGCATAGTCGAGCGCCTCGTCCAGGTCTCGGCAGTCCAGAATGTAAAACCCGCCCAGTTGCTCCTTGGTTTCGGCAAAGGGTCCATCGGTCACGATGCGCTCGCCGCCCCGCACGCTCACGGTTGAAGCCGTGGGCGTATCCTCCAAGGGCTCGCCTGCCACCAACACGCCCGCCGCGCGGACCTCGTCGTTAAACGCTTCGTAGGCGCTCATCATTTGACTAAACGCCGGGCTGTCCGGCACAGGAATTTGGGTTTCGTCGGCGTAAATCAAACAGATGTATTTCATGAGTCGTTTCGGTGGAGTGGTGACAGGAACGCGCGCGGTCGATTGCTCGCTCTGCCAGGCAGGGTCGAACGGTGGCCGGCCAAATCGACCCGCCGGCCAAAATGAATATCGATTTCGTTTTCGGGTTCGAGTCCAAGAACGCCCGGTTGCAGCCGCCTCAACGGCGCAGACCGCTCGGCCCGGTTGCCAGAATCACGACGAGCCTCATCTTCACTCCCATGCCCTCGCCGTCCGCCCCTCAGCCGCCCGACCCGTCCCACCCGACGACGCGCGGGCGCGGCGCGGCCATCAATCCGCCCAATCGCTTCGAACGAATTCACGTCGCACCCGATCCGGACGCAACGCCCGAACAGCTCGGCTACGAGGAGGGTGACGCCGGCGTGACCAATCCGCGCACGCAGTTTTTCGATGACGCCAGCGAATCGATTCTCTCGCGCAACGACAGCCCCGACGTCCCGCTCACCTACAGCTTGAACCCTTATCGGGGTTGCGAGCATGGCTGCGCGTATTGTTACGCCCGCACCTATCATGACTACCTCGGCTGGAGCAGCGGGCTCGACTTCGAGACCCGTATCATGGTGAAGCGCCGCGCGCCCAAACTCCTGCGCGACGTGCTCGAAAAACCCACGTGGCGACCGGAAGCGATTTCATTCAGCGGCGCGACCGATTGTTACCAGCCCGCCGAACGCCATTTCCGCCTCACCCGCGCATGCCTGGAGGTGTTGCGCGAATTCCGCAACCCGACCGCGATCATCACCAAGAACGCCTTGGTCACCCGCGACATCGATCTGCTCGCCGACATGGCGCGGTGGCAGGGCGCCACGGTCATCTTCACCCTCACCCCCCTCGATACCGCGCTTGGCGGACAACTTGAACCACGCGCCTCGCGGCCGGGGGCCCGACTCCGGGCTCTGCGCACCCTGGCCGATGCGGGGATTCCCGTCGGAGTCATGGTCGCGCCGATCATCCCGGGGCTGACCGACCACGAAGTGCCCGCGATCCTCGCCGCCGCCGCCGAGGCCGGGGCGACGTCCGCCGGTTACATCGTGCTGCGACTGCCGCATACGATCACCGATATCTTCAGCCACTGGCTGGATACGCACGCTCCCTCCAAAAAGGAGCGCGTGTTGTCCCGCGTGCGCGAAATCCGCGGCGGCAATCTCAATGTCAGCACGTGGGGCGAACGCATGAAAGGCGAAGGGATCTTCGCCGATCAAATCCGCCAGCTGTTCCAGATCTCGCGACGAAAGTATCAGCTCGATCGCCCGCGCGCCGAGCTTTCCACCACGAGCTTCCGCCGCCCCGGCGGCGAGCAACTCACGTTGCTCTAACCCCCCGGGTCGCCGCCCCCGCCTCACTCAGAACTTCGCCGCTTCGGCTTCGAGGCGCGTGACGAGTTCGTCCATCTGGTCGATGACCGCCTGCACCGCTTCCGGCTGCGCCAGATCGACGCCGGCTTTGCGCAATTGCTCCATCGGATGATCATTGCCGCCGCTGCGCAGCAAGGTGAGGTAACGCTCGATCGCCGCCGCCTTTTCCTCGGGCGTGCCCGTGGTCATGCCCTTGAAGAGCTGCGCCGAGGAAGCAAAGCAGGTGGCGTATTGGTAGACGTAATACGGTGAATTGAAGAAGTGCGGGATGCGCGCCCAGAGGTAACGCGAGAGTTCATCCTTCTCGGCGATATCACCGTAGTAATCGTCCTGCAACGTGCTGCAGATCTCCGAAAGGGTGTCGACCGTGACCGGCTTACCCTGCTCGACGAGGCGGTGCGCCTGCAGCTCATAGTCGGCGAAAAGCACCTGGCCGTAAAACGTGCCCACGATCCCATCGATCGCGTGCTGGAGCAGCGCAAACCGCTCCTTCGGGTCGGTGGTTTCGCTGAGCAGCTTTTCGAGCAGGAAACGCTCGTTCGTGGTCGACGCGACTTCCGCGACAAAAATCGTGTAGTTCGCGGTATCGAACGGCTGGGTCTCATAGGACAGGACGGTGTGCATCGAATGGCCCAACTCATGCGCAAACGTGAACACGGCGTCCTGCGTATCGTTGTAGTTCATGAGCATGTAGGGACCCACGCCATACACGCCGGCACTGTAGGCGCCGCTGCGCTTGCCGTCGTTTTCATAAACGTCGACGAAGCCGGCGTTGAGCAGCTTGGCCATCTTGGCCTGGTAGTCGGCCCCCAGGGGTTTCACCGAGTCGAGAACCATGGCCTTGGACTCTTCGTAGGGGAAAACCTGATTCACTTCCACCAGCGGCACCGAGCCGTCGTAGAGGTGGTAGCTGTCGAGCCCGAGGAGCTTTTTGCGCAACGCCATGTAGCGTTGCAGCGGCGCCGTGCCGGCCCGCACCGTGTTGACCAGATTTTCGTAAACCGTCACCGGCACGTGGTTGCCATCGAGCGCGGCGGCAAGCGTGGTGGGGTAATTGCGCGACTGCGCCCGGAACCAGTCTCGTTGCAGAATCGCGTTATAGATCGACGCGTAGGTGTTCTTGTTCTTGGCGTAGGTCTCGTAGTGCGCGGCGAAGACCTTCGCGCGATCGTCCTGCACGCGAGCGGTGTCGAGCACCTCACGATAACCGCCGTAAGAGGCCGTGATTTCGCGGCCATCGCTGAGCATCACTTTCGGAAAATCAATGTCCGAGGTGCTCAACTCCTGGTAAACCGTCGTGGGAGTGGAATTGAACAGGGACGCGTAGGACAACAACCGTTCGCCCTTTTCATCGAGCACGTGCTCCTGCTGGCGATAGGTGTCCAAAATCGAGAACCGGTAAGGCGCGAGAGCGGGCGTCGCCTCGATCCAGCCGCGCATCGTCTCCTCCGGGATGGTGAGCAACTCGGGGGTGAACCACGCGGTCGCCGTCCCGAATTTCGCGAAGCTGGCCTGCACCTGTTGAAACTTGCCCGAGACCTCTTGGTTTGTCCGCTCGACGTCGAGCTGGAGCTGAGGGTAACGATAAACCTTATACTGCAGCATGCCGATTTCGTCGCCCAACAGGTAGGCGTGCAGCACCGCCTCCGGCCCTTGGGCGAGGCTGCCCTTCAGCGCCGCATAGTCGTCCATCTTCGCTTCCATGACCTTGATGTCGGCCGCCCAGGCGTCCCAACTCGGGTAAATCTTGGAAAAATCCCACTGGTAGGCGGCCGGAATCTCGGCCCGCACCCGGGTGGTCGGTTTGGCGGCGGCGGTAGGAATCATAAGGGAAAACGGAACGGCCCAAAGCAGGCCGGCGAGCGGAATGAAACGCGTTTGCATGGGCCGAAATTGGCCGGGTATGCCTCGATCAGGCGAGTGAAAATCGTTTCAGCCGGGGCACGAATGGACCCGACGCCTTGCCTTCGGGCCGAGACACTTACAGTTGCCGTCATGGTTCACGCCTTGCATCGCGAACAGTTCATCCCCGCCCCGCTGGACGAGATCTGGGCGTATTTCGCCACGCCGCAAAACCTCAATACGCTCACGCCGCCCGCGATGCATTTCACCATCGAGGGTGATCCGGGCCCGATGTTTGCCGGGCAGCTCATTGCCTACCGCATTCGGCTCGGTCCCGGAGTTCGCGTGCGATGGCTCACCGAGATCAGGCACGTCGCGCCGGGCCGGTTCTTCGTGGATGAACAACGCATGGGTCCCTACCGCCTCTGGTATCACGAACATCACTACGAAGCGGTCGGCGGCGGCGTGCGCATGACCGATCACGTCAGCTACGCGCTCCCGTTCGGCCCGCTCGGCGATTTGGTGCATGCGGTCTGGGTCCGACGCACGCTCCAACAGATCTTCGACTACCGGCGCACGGCTGTGGAGCGGCTCTGGCCCGCGTCGTCAGGGTCTACGGTTTCCGGCGAAGCCGCGGGCCTTTGACGGCGTCAAAGTCGACCCGCTCTACACCGCCCCGATGGAGCTGATCCCCGCTCTTTTCGTTGTGGCCGATCAACCATGCGCCATTCCCTAATGGCGCTAGCCCGAGCGAAGCGTCGAACACCCAACGTCCCGTCAACGCAAAGTCATCGTCCACTCGCATCACATAGCGCGTGTCGCCGTAGGTCGCGAACCACCATGCCCCGTCCGCATAAGCCGCCGTCTGGATGCCTTTCACCGTATAGCCACTCGCAAGCACGTGCCGCTGCAGCAGGCGAAACGACTCATCATACGCGTAGAGATAATTTTCGTCCACGCCCTCCGGCAGGCCTCCCACCACCAGAAAAACGCCGTCATGATAGGCAATGCCGCCCGCGCCATGCACGACTTCCGGCACGGGATGCCGCGCCACCTCCGCCAACGTGTCCCCGTCGTAAACATACACCCAAGAATCGGCCTGCCCGGCCGGCTCGTTGAATTTGCCGAAATTAACCGCCACGTAAATCCGGCCATCCTGAAAACACAGGTCGCCGTGATGATACGCCACCGGCATGGTCGCAAGCACCCGTCCCTGCACATCCGTCTTCACCAGGTTGTCCGACCAACTCCAGTAGAGCGCGCCACGACCATCGGTGCACACGCCTTGCAGATGCCCGGCGTAGGCCCCTTCACAGGTCGTCGTGCCAAATAACGAAGACGGGGCGACGCCCAGGTCGGCAGCGGCAAGCAGGCGGCTGGAAACGAACCCGAGAAACAGAATTAAAAAGAGGATACGGCGATGCATGAGCGGGAGTCTGAATCCCATGCGAAACCGGCGGCGGCTCCCTCGTCGACCGCGATAAGCCGGCGCCGCTGAATCGGCACCTCGTCGTGACGTGGCCGACACAACCCCTCCTCCCGCCCAGCCCGGCAGCGTTGACCGACGGCTCACCCGACACTATCGTAATACCCCGCATGGATAAGCACTTTTGCGTCTCTTTGGGTGAAATTTCATTCCGCCTTCAGCATGCCCTCGGACTGATTGCGCTCCTCGCTTTGGTTGTCCTTGATGGCGCGGCCGCCGCCCCGGTGCTGATCTCCGCGGCGGGGTCCGGCCGCGCCACCGCCTACATTGAATCCCCGAAAATCATCCGGCGAGGAGATCGCACCCATGTGACGTGGTTGGATTCGACCCCAGCAGGATTCCGCGTCCGGGTGCGCACGCTCGATCAGACGACCGGGACGTGGGGCGAGCCTGTGACGGTCGGCGAAGCAGAGGACAACCATGGAGGCCCCGCCCTCACGATCGATGAGGCCGGTTATCTGCATATCCTCTACTACTCGCACCATCACCCGTTTCGCTACCGCCGGTCCGTGCGGCCCAACGATGCCTCCGCATGGACGCCGTATTCAGAATTTGGAAACAACCTCACCTACCCGGCGCTGGTCTGTGCGGCCGACGGCACCCTCATCATGGTCGCGCGGCGCAGCTACGACGACCATCCGTGGGAACTGGAACTCTGGACGAAACCACCGGGCGCCCCCTGGCGGCAACATGGCCCGGTGTTACGTTCGCGCATCCCCAACTACGCGCAGTTCGGCGCTTCACTCGCGTGGAGCCCGGACCACCGCATCCTCCATCTCGGGGCCCGCATCCTTGAACTCCCCAACGGCGAACTGACCGACATGTATGCCGGGGTGGTTCACCTCACCAGCGCCGACCTGGGCCAGACGTGGCGCGACACCGACGGTCGTCCCCTGGCCGGCCCGGCCACGATCGATAACGGGCGTCCCTTGCTCACGGGTTCGACGGACGAATCACGCATTCTCCATGCGGGTTCAATCGACGTCGGCCCCGCCGGCCAAGTCGCGCTGCCCTACAACGTGCGCGTGCAAGACTCCTCCCAGGCCTTCGTCGCGATCAAGGGGCCCGGCGAGACGACGTGGCGACACCATGCGCTGAATCGTTACTTGCCGGAGCCCTGGCGTGATGCCGCCCTCTTGATGCACGGCGGGGCCGCGTTCGGCGCCACCGGCGTGCTGGAAATCGTGGGCGTCGTGATGCGTATGGCGCCCGACAGCACCGCGTGGGGCGAACCCAGCACCGAGGTCGTGCGCTTCGTCTCGGCGGATGACGGCCAATCGTTTCACAGCGAAATCGTCGGCGTCGTCGATCCCACCACGCCGCATTGGATGCCCAACATCGAACGCCGCACCGGGTTCAACGAAATCGGGCCCGCGCCGAGCGTGATTTACACCGGTGGGGAAGCCGGCGGCGCGCTGACGGACCAACTCACGAATCAGGTTTGGTGGGTGCCGGGACGGGGCCAATGAACCGCCGCGTCTCGACACGACGCGAGTTAACCAAACACCGACCAGCCCGACCGCCGCCCGAGCAATTCCAGCGCGGCCGTGCCCACGAGCGAGTTGCCGTTGGCGTCCAAACCGGGCGACCATACGGTGATGCTGGCCCTTCCCGGCACGATGGCGAGGATGCCGCCGCCCACGCCGCTCTTGCCAGGCAAACCCACCCGAAACGCAAAATCACCCGCACCGTCGTAGTGGCCGCACATCATCATGAGGGAATTGATCCGGCGTGCCCGTGAGGCGGATACCACCCGGACTCCCGTCAACGGATTCATCCCCCCGGCGGCCAGAAAGAGTCCCGCCCGCGCGAGTTGCACGCAGTTCATCGCGATGGCGCACTGGTGGAAGTAGACGCCGAGCACCTGGGCCGCCGGATTATCGATCACGCCAAACGAACGCATGAAGTGCGCGAGCGCGAAGTTGCGGTCTCCCGTCTCCTGCTCCGAACGTGCCACGACCGGGTCGATCAGAATGCTGTCGTCGTCAGCCAAGAAACGCACGAAACGCAGGATTTCGCCGATCGCCTCCTTCGGTTGATGGCCACCCAGAATCGCATCGGTCACGGCAATGGCGCCGGCGTTGACGAAGGGGTTGCGCGGCTTGCCGGCTTCGTGTTCGAGCTGCACGATCGAATTAAACGCGTTGCCCGACGGCTCACGATCGACGCGCTTCCACAAACGATCGCCCCACAAACCCAGCGCCTGCGTGAGCGTAAAGAGCTTGGACACGCTTTGAATCGAAAACAGCTCCCGCGCATCCCCGGCGGTCGCGGTCCCGCCGTCGACGGTCGTCACCGCGATTCCGAATTTGTGCAAGGGAACCTCCGCCAAACGCGGGATGTAGTCAGCGACTTTGCCCTCGCCCAACCGGGCGCTCAATTCGAGGTGAACCTCATCCACCAGTTGCTGCAGCGTTTCCATACAGCCTCCAAAAACAACGTTTTAGGCCGGATAGCTAGGCCGTTCGGATCGGCTGACCGGGCCGGCAACTCGGTGCAGGTTATTCAACGGCCGACGGGCAGTGAAAATGCGAAGCGAACGCGGACATCACCGCGGCGTAGACATTCCCCATTCCGCCGGTAACGGTTGCGCCCCGCGTTTTCCCGTCAACCCGTCCCGCTCCGTTGGTCCTCAAACTCTTCTTCGCCCTCTTTCCGGATCCCGCCACGGCTGCGGTCATCGCTCGGCGCATAAAATCCACCTGCGCGAAATACGGCTTCAGCGGACACCCCATCACCGTCGACCGACTGCATGTTACCCTCCATCATATCGGCGACTATGAGGACCAGCTTCCCGTCGACCTCGTCGACTCGCTCGAGCGGGTAGCGGCGACCCTCGCGGCGGCCCCCTTCGACGTTACGTTTGATCAGGCCTTGAGCTTTGCCGGCCATGCGGGCAACCCCCGAAAGAAGCACCCCTACGTGATCACAGCCCGCGACCAACCGCAACTGCGTGCGTTCCACGGCGTGCTCGGCGACGCCATCTCAGCCGGGATGCCCAACGCTAAAGCCAGCAGATCTTTTACGCCGCACCTCACCCTGGTTTGGGACGAAAAAATAATCCCCGAACACCCGGTCCGACCGATCAGATGGACCGCCCGGGAATTCGCCCTCGTCAAAAGTTTCGTGGGCCGAAGCCGGTATGAAATCCTCAACCGCTGGGCCCTCGACGCTTCGGCCACCGCCTCGCCCCCCACGATTCAGCAGCACTCGTTTCTCTAGCGCTTGAGGGTCCGCGGGACGCCCGCCAGCCCGTCGCTCGGCTGACGTTTCATCATGGCCCCCTCCACCCGCCGCATGATGTGAGAAGACCCCCTGAACACGTAGCCACTTGACTTCTTATTATACGTAGTCATTCAACTACGCAATGAACCTCAGAAGGGATGTTTTTCAGGCCATCGCCGACCCGACGCGGCGGGCCATTCTCGTCCTCGTGGCGTCGCAATCAATGACCGCCGGCGCGATCGCCGCGAATTTTGATTCCGCCCGACCGACCATTTCCAAGCACCTCCAAATTTTGACGGAGTGCGAACTCCTCACGCCCTCGCCTTCCGGCCGAGAGATCCACTACACGCTGAACCCGGAAAAAATTCGGACGATCGCCGACTTCATCGAACCGTTCCGCCAACTCTGGGAGGACCGCTTCACCCAACTGGAATCGATCATGCAAACACTCGGAAAAGGACCCCAATAATGGAGAAAACCATCATCACCGCCGTAGACGGCAAACAGGAGCTCACGATATCGCGGAACTTCGATTTGCCGGTCGCCGCCCTGTTTCGCGCGCACTCCGATCCGGCAATTCTCGCCCAGTGGATGGGAACGAAAGTCCTCACGTTCGAAGGCCGCAAATACGGCCGTTGGGCTTTCGAAACCTGTAACCCGAGCGGCGAAGTCATGTTCAAGGCGAGCGGTGTGTTTCACGATTTCGTGCCGAACGAAAAGCTGACCCGCACCTTTCAAATGGATAACACACCGTTTGAGGCTCAGCTTGAGTTCTTCGAGTTCTCCTCCCGCTCCGACACCACGAGCACCTTGGTCATGCACATCATTTATCGCTCGGTTGAATTACGCGATCAAATGGTCGAAATGGGCTTTTCGTGGGGCCTCAACATGGCGCACAACCGTCTGCAGGACGTCGTCGGCCAACGGATCTGAACGATGAAGAAGAGCATCAAAATCGCCTACTGGGTCTTTACGCTTTGGCTCGCGCTCGGGATGGCCTCGACCGGCGTGGTGCAAGTGCTGCACCTCGAAAACGAAACCGCACTCATGCACGGTCTCGGTTACCCCGACTACCTGCTTACCCTCCTCGGCGGCTGGAAAATATTAGGCGTAGTGGCCATTCTGATACCAAGGCGCCCCTTGATCAAGGAGTGGGCTTATGCCGGGATGTTTTTCACCATGTCTGGCGCGTTGTTTTCCCATCTTGTTGCCGATAGTCCGCCTGCGGAAACATTCCCCTCCGTCCTGCTGCTCGCGCTCACCGTCACGTCATGGAGCCTGCGACCAGCCGACCGAAAGGTCGCATCGGCCCCCGGGCAAAAGGGTCAGCAACGCTCCGCCATCGCCTAGGCAAAAGGCAATAAACCCCCGTCTTCGCCCGACTCCGAAAAAAAGGGTCAGGCCTTGGGGTTTGGGGTTACCCCTACCCGCTTGGCTAACTTCGAGTCTGGTGCCCGAATCCACGCGTTAATCTTCCGACTCACTTCGTGGAGATTACCCAGATGGAGCTTCTCGCTCATCCACCGATTCGTGGCGGTGGTCTGCTGCCGCAAGGCTGCGGCAATCGCTAATTTCCAAGGCTCGGATTTGCCCGCGGTTTCCAAATCCCCGATCCCATACCCTAGCTGCCCGGTCAGCTTCGCCGCCCGCTCCCACCAGAGATCCTCCTGCGCTTCCCGCAATCCTCGCTCCAAAAGGGGAGCTTGGCTCACCAGCTCCTTTTGCTCCTCGAGCAACACCTTGCGGTAGCCGCGCGATCCGATCACCCACCCTTTCGACATCGATTCAAACTTCAGGGCCTTCCTTGCCCCGTCGTCTTCCGCCAACCAGCTCAAATAGTCACCGTAGCGCCGATGGCCGGCCTTCGTATCGGCGAGATCGCCGGCATGCCCCAACGCCTCTGACGGACTCCACCAGACGGGGCGCAACTTGGGCAAACCCAACCAATGCATGCTCGTCCACGGCCAGGCTGGGAGTTCCGCCACTGAACAGATTCCTGCGCGCACCGGATTGAGATGAATGTAGTGGCAGAGCGCACCGAGATACTCTCCCGACTCCACCCGAAGACTGCGGTAGCGTCCCTGAAAGATATGCCCGTTTTCCTTACGCATCCGATTGAACCGCGTCGCGAACGTGCTCTGCCAATACTGCATCCCATCGACCAGATTCCCCGTCGGCGTTTCCAGCGCCACGTGGTAGTGGTTCGACATGATCGCCCAGGCATGAACCCGCCAATTCAACTTCTCGCACGCCTCACCCAGAGCCGTGAGCAACGCCGCCTTCGCTCCATCGGTCGCAAACACGTCCGCCCGGTAGTTCCCCCGGTTGATCACATGGTAGATGCCTCCCTCGTAATCCAATCGCAGCGGCCGAGCCATGCCTCACCACGTTGGTTCAGCCCATTCCCCAGTCAACCCCAAACCCCAAGGCCTGACCCCTTTGGCTGGGCCCTTTGGCTGGGCCTGACCCCTTTGGCTGGGCCTGACCCCTTTGGCTGGCCCGACCCCTTTGGCTGGCCTTGACCCCTTTGGCTGGCCCTTTGGCTTGGCCCGCCTGCGCCAGACTACTGCCTGAGCAGCAATGCGCAGTTTCTACGGTCCAACTCGCGTTGAGCTAAAATTCTGACTTCCTCGTCAGACTGGGTCCCATCGTTGCGGTAAATCGATTCAGAGATCCCCTGCCTCGCGCTTTCAAATATCCGACCGAGACGAAAATCGTCGGACGGACCTCCCAGTGATAAAAGGACAATCATCGGCACTTCAGACCGGACATCCTCCGGATCAATTTTCCCTTCCTTGAATGCCTTCAAAAAGGCCCGGCCCTCCTCTACCCCCAGCATAAAGAGTTTTTCATGCAACTCGCGATTGCCCGCCAATTCGGCGAGTGTGGAGCATTCAAATGCAGACCAAGTCCGCTTACCGCGGACTGCTAGTTCTTTCGACGATTCTGCATGGGCCAGCATCGGCGTCAGGAACGCCGCAACGAAGATGGTCAGGATCGGCCGGAGGCGGAGTGTCGGGTGCGTGATTGGCATTTGCGAGGTGGGTTCTGTTGGTTTAGCAACGTGGCCGGCTGAATCGCTGACGAGGCACTATAGCTGCGACGAGACGGAAAGGAAATGGGGTCGGAAAGGAAATGGGGTCAGGCCGTAGGAAAGGAAATGGGGTCAGGCCGTGTTTTGTTAGTTTCTATGCGGCGGTCAGTTTGCGAGCCGGCCGGACTTTGGCAGCAAGCAGAGCTTTATCCTTAGCAAGAGCCCTGAAGTCACACTCGACCTGACATTCCATGCCAGAACTCGGGCGACTGCTCGAAGAAGGCGCCGAAGCGGATCGATATGGCGGGTGTGATCGGCGGGTTCATCGCGAGTCGAGGTTTAGGTCGGTTGGATTTCGCCTTCCATCCCAAATACGAACTACTTCCACGATTTGGGTGGCCTCGTTAATCTGATAGAAAATCAGAAAGTGGTGATGCGCCAGCTTGCGTATTCCCGGGCGACGACGGACCGCAACGCCTCGACGCGGGAAGAGGGTCAAGGTGAGCGCCGTATCCAGCACTTCATGGCCAATGCGCTCGGCAGCCTCGGGGTTCTTGTCAGCGAAGAATCGGACGATCCCACCGAGATCGTCCACAGCTCGGGCGCTCAGCTCAACTTGGTAGCCCATCCCGAGATTTTACGGCGAACGTCTTCCAGCGGAACCAACGGCTGCTCACGCAGCGACCGTATCCCCTCGTCAATCGCAGCCAGCATCTCGGGGGTCTCTTCCTCAGTATCATCGAGCCAGTGACGGAGAGCCTCTCGCTCTTGGGGAGGGAGCCGAATGATCGCTTCTTGGATCTCCTGAATCGTGCTCATGGGACAAAGTTTGTTAGGGTCGGACTCCTACGGCAAGCAGTCGTATGAGTGTGGTTTAGGCCGAGCCGAAAGCGGACCCTACGCCACAAGAAAGCCCCGGCGTTTCGGCCGGGGCTTTTGTTTTAAGGGTTACTGGCACGCCTCACACTCCTCGCCGTTGCGCATCGCTTCGATGCTGCAGGCGAGTTTCTCGGCGGCGGTAAAGGTTTTCTTCTCCGCTCCGGCGGCGGCCGCGGCGACCGCGGCGCGGCCGGCGTCGCCCGCCGTGCCGCGGACTTCCTTCTTCACCGCGACCGTGGCCTTCTCGATGTTGGAGGCGCCGAGGGTGCGGAGGTAGTAGGTCGTTTTGAGACCCGTGTGCCAGGCGTGGCGATACATGTGGCTCAGGGTCTTCAGGTCCGGCGTCTTCAACCAGAGGTTCACCGACTGCGATTGGTCGATCCACTTCTGGCGGCGGGCCGCGGCGTCGATCACCCACTTGAAGTCGATGTCGAAGGCGGTGAGGTATTTCGCCTTAATGTCGGCCGGGACGCGGTCGATGTCCTTCAGGTCGCCGTCAAAGTATTTCAGGTTGTCCATCATCTCCTGGTCCCAGAGGCCGCGGGCCTTCAGGTCACGCACGAGGTAGGTGTTCAACACGATGAACTCACCCGAGAGGTTCGATTTCACGAACAGGTTCTTGTAGGTGGGCTCGATGCAGGGGCTCGTGCCGGTGATGTTGCTGATCGTCGCGGTCGGCGCGATGGCGAGCACGTTGCTGTTGCGCATGCCGTGCTGCGCAATCTTGGCGCGGACGGGCGTCCAATCCATCTTGCCGCCGCGGGGAACTTCGATGGCTTGGCCGCGCTCGTCTTCGAGGATTTGGATGGTGTCTTGCGGGAGGAGTCCGCGGTCCCACTTCGAGCCTTTGTAGGACGAATACGTGCCGCGCTCGGCGGCGATGTCGGAGGAGGCTTCGTAGGCGTAGTAGGCGATGGCCTCCATCATCTCGTCGTTGAAGGCGACGGCTTCTTCGGACGCGAAGGCGTGGCCGCGGATGTAGAGGGCGTTGGCGACGCCCATGACGCCGAGGCCGATGGGGCGGTGGCGGCGGTTGGAGACTTCGGCGGCCTTCGTCGGGTAGAAGTTGATGTCGATGACGTTGTCGAGGGCGCGCACGGCGATCTGGATCGTCTCGCGCAGTTTCTCGTGGTCGATCGAACCGTCGGGCTTGAGGTGGTTCTCAATGACGACGGAGCCGAGGTTGCACACGGCCGTCTCTTCGTTGGACGTGTTGAGGGTGATCTCGGTGCAGAGGTTGGACGAGTGGATCACGCCGCAGTGGTCCTGGGGCGAGCGGAGGTTGCAGGCATCCTTGAAGGTGATCCAGGGGTGGCCGGTCTCGAAGAGCATCGAGAGCATCTTCTTCCAGAGCTCGAGGGCCTCGACTTTCTGGCCTTGGATTTTGCCTTCCTCGGCGAGCTTTTCGTAACGCACGTAGGCTTCCTCGAAGGCTTTGCCGTAGAGGTCGTGCAGGTCCTTGGTCTCGTTGGAGCGGAAGAGCGTCCACTGTTCGCGGGCTTCCATGCGCTTCATGAACAGGTCGGGAATCCAGTTGGCCGTGTTCATGTCGTGCGTGCGGCGGCGGTCGTCGCCGGTGTTTTTGCGCAGCTCGAGGAACTCGAAGATGTCGTTGTGCCAGGACTCGAGGTAGGCGCAGCCGGAGCCTTTGCGTTTACCGCCTTGGTTGACGGCGACGAGCTGGTCGTTGTGCAGCTTCAGGAACGGGATGACGCCTTGCGACTCGCCGTTGGTGCCGGCGATGTGCGCGCCGGTGCCGCGGACCGCGGTCCACGAGCCACCGAGTCCGCCGGCCCACTTGGAGAGCTGGGCGTTTTCGGCGATGCCGCGATACATGATGCCTTCGAGGGAGTCGTCGACGTAGTAGAGGTAGCAGGACGAGAGCTGGGAGTGCAGCGTGCCGGAGTTGAAGAGGGTCGGCGTGGAGCTGCAGAAGCGGCGGCTCTTGTAGAGGGAGTAGAGCGCGGCGACCTTGGCCTCGCGGTCACCGGGCTCGTCGATGAAGAGGCCCATGGCGACGCGCAACCAGAAGAACTGCGGCGTCTCGAGACGACGGGCGGGTTTCACCGTCTTGTCGATGATGAGGTAACGATCGTAGAGCGTCTGCACGCCGAGGAAGTCGAGCTCGAGGTCGGCGGAGGGATCGAGGATGGCGGCGAGGCGCTCGAGGTCGAAGTCGAGCAGGCGCGGGTTGATGCGCTTGATGGCGACGCCGTGCTCGAGGGTTTTGCGCAGGGCTTCGCGATGGAAGGTTTTGAGGGCGCCGATACCGTCGCTGGCGATGTCCCAGCCGAGGACTTCCTGGTAGATGTAGGAGAGCTGGATGCGGCCGGCGAACTTGGCGAAGTCGGCGTCCTGCTCGATGAGCGTCTTCGAGTTGAGGATGATCGTCTGATCGAGGTCCTTGCGGGTGATCTGGTCGTAAACGGAGCGGAGCAGCTCGACTTCGATCTCGTCGGCGTCGAGGCAGAGGTCGAGGCCGATGGAGGCGAAACGGATGCGCTCCTGCAGGTCGGTGCGATCCCAGAGGATGGTTTCGCCGGAGAGCTCCTTGACCATGATCATGGACGGCTGCTGGGCGGCGGTGGCGGCGGCTTCAGCGGCGGTGGGCTCGTCTTCGGGACGCTGCTCGTTGCGCAGGGCGCGGTAGAGGATGTAGGCCTCGGCGACCTTGTAGTGGCCGGCCTTCATGAGTTCTTCCTGCACCATGTCCTGGATCTCTTCGATGTGGACGAAGGATTGCTTGGAGTTGCGCACGCGGGTGGCGACGGCGGCGGTGATGTCGATGGCCGGGGTCGAGTCGCGTTGGAGGGAGAGGAAGGATTTGCGCAGGGCGATCTCGACCTTCTGGTCGATGAAGGGGACGACCTGGTTGTTGCGGCGGATGACGCGGATGCCGGTGGTGGCGTGCGGGCCGGTCGTGACGAGTTTGCGCGAGCGGTTGAGGAGGAGGCTCTTCGCGACGTCGTAGGCGTTGTTGTCGACGAGGGTCTTTTCGATGAGCTCGTAGAGGTCGTTGAGCGAGACGCGCACGGGCGACTTGCGCAGGGCGGTCTCGGCGAGGTTGGCGGCGACCTCTTTGACGATGCGGCCGACGAAGGCGCGCGTCTCGGCGGTGAAGATGTTGGTGGTCTCGCCGCGCGCCAAGTGGACGTTGGTCAGGGCCTGGCCCAGGGTGTCGGCGATCTCAGCGAGGTCGAAGGCGGTCTCGCCTTGCGGGGCGAGCAAGGTGATCTCAGGCAGCAGGGGCGTGTCGGACGGCACGCACTCGCGCCAGGCAAAGGCGGGTTTGGAGTCGGAGGTGTTGTGGGTGGCGCGTTTGAGGGCGAGGTCGTGCTGCAGGGAAGGATTCATAGGAAAAGGACTCGGGACGGACGGAACGAAGACGGGAAAAAGGACGGCGGAGGAACGACGAAAGCGGAGCTGACGGAAGGAACGAGGAGGGGCGCGGACGGAAACGAGGAGGAGACGGAGGCTTAAACGAAAGTCAGCCGACGCTCCTCGGGAAGGAACGCCGGCCACGGTTCTTACGGGCTAAAGGGCGGACGGTGCGGTGAATGGAAAGCGGGAAACGCGACGGGCAAGCGGGGGCAGTCGGACCCCGTCGCGGCGATGTGGATACGACGTCTTACAACTCGTCGTCGCTGGCGACCTCGAGGGCGGAGGCTTTTTGGTATTCGGTGACGCGGCCCTCGAAGAAGTTTTGCTCCTTCTTGATGTCCATCATCTCGGCGAGCCAAGGCAGCGGGTTTTTGATGCCGCCGTTGAGGGGCTCGAGGCCGACGCCTTCGAGGCGACGGTCGGCGATGTAGTCGATGTAAGTGGTGAATTCTTCGAGCACCAAACCGACGGCGTTGAGCGGCAGACAGTCCTTGATGAATTCCTTTTCGAGCGTGATGGCCTCACGCATCGTCTCGCGCAGCTCTTCCTTGAACTCGGCGGTCCAGATCTCGCGGTTCTCCTCGATGAGGTCCATGAACAGATTCCGGAACACCTCAATGTGGTTGGACTCGTCGCGCAGCGTGTAGCGGAACATCTGGCCGATACCGGGAAACTTGTTCTGGCGGTAGAGCGAGAGGATCATGCCGAACAGGCCGTAGAACTGCGTGCCCTCCATGCACTGGCCGAACATGAAGATGTTTTTCGCCAGCAGCTTCTTGTTGGTCGGATCGGTGAGATCGAGGTCGCGACGCAGATCCTTGGAGATGCGGGTGACGAACTCGTTCTTGGCCACGATCGTGGCGACGTCCTCAAACATCGCTTCGCACTCGTGCGGGTTGATGCCCAGCGACGAGATCATGTAGAGCAGCGAATCGGCGTGAATGTTCTCCTCGTGGGCGTGGCGACCGAGCACGAGCTTCAGCTCCGGGGCGGTCACCATCTCGCGCACGACGTGCTGGATGTTGTCCCCGACGATGCCTTCGGCGGCGGAGAAATAACCGATGCCCATGCGGATGATCCAACGCTCCTGATCCGAAACCACCTTCTCGTCGCGCCACTGCTCGATGTCCTTGCCCATCGGGATATCCTCCGGCTCCCAGTGGTTCGCCTTCATCGTGCGGTAGAGATCGTAGGCCCACTGATACTTAAGCGGGAGCAGGTTGAAGGTCATGGTCTCGCGACCGTTGATGACTTTCTTCGCGGCGAACGCGGCTTCAGCTTTGTCTTGATCGAGGACGAACGTCTTGGAACCGACTTGAAAGGATTTGTGCATGGGAAGGGCTTGGTGCGGGCGAGTTAACGCAGGAGTGGCGCAATACGTGGCGAAGGAAGGACGAGAAACGGACTTTTTCCGACTGCATCTAGCTCCACGCGAACCAAAGTTGTTGGGAGTTATTGACGCGTTATCAACCACAAGGGGTTGTGGTCTCCCGCCGGAAGAGACACAACCTATGGGAATATCGGAAAAATCCGTCAATGATTTGTGCGCATTTCGCGGGTTAATTTTTCGTCAGAAAAAGCTTGTCAGAATCATCGTGAATTTTCCGCGGATTTTTGAACGAAAGCCTCTGGGGTGATCTCCCTAAACCCGCGCTCCAAGAGGGATCGGACGGCCGGAAATAATTTGGGCCCAAGCGGCGCTTGCACCGCAGCTAAGGCCCCTGTGTCGTAGGCGAAATGGCGGACGAAACCAAAGCGTTTACGTTTATCTGCGGGGCGGACGATTTTCTCGTTGGCCGACTGGGGAAAACCCGTTTCTCGGCGCTGGCCGAGGAGGTCACCGACGAGTTTTCGCGCGAAGTGATCAGCGGTTTCGCCAACAACGTCGGCGACGTGGAGACGGCGGTGAACCAATTCCGCGAGGCGGTGCAGACGGTTTCCATGTTTGGCGGGCGCCGCCTCGTCTGGCTGAAGGACGTCAACTTCTTGGCCGATTCCGTGACCGGGCGCTCGGAGGGCACCTTGAAACAGGTCGAGTCGTTGCAACACCTGCTGGAGACCAACAATCCGGCCGATGTCGCGATCCTCGTGACGGCGTCGCCGGTGGACCGACGGCGGGCGTTTCCGAAATGGTGCGAGAAGCACGGTGACTTCACCCTAGTGGGAGGGGGCGACGACGCCGACGCGTTGGCCGGCATCGTTTTGGCGGAGGCGCGGGCCTTGGAGATCAAAATCGACGCCGACGCCGTCGCGTTGATGTTGGCCAAGGTCGGCGCCAACACGCGCTTGCTCATCGAAGAAGTGCGCAAACTCGCCACCCACGCCGCCGAAGGCGCGGCGATCACCGAAGCCGATGTGGCGGAACTCACGCCCAACGTGGCGGAAGGCGATTTCTTCGAGCCGGCCGAAGCGTTTTGCAGCGGCAACCTGAAGTGGACCCTCGAGGCGTTGCAGCGGCATTTCTTCACCGGTGGCGACGCCCGCCCGATCATCAGCGCGCTGCAGAATCGCAACCGCATCCTGCTCCAAGTGAGAGCGTTGCTCGACGCGGGCGCGGTAAAGGCCGGTGGGCGCGGCCTCAACGGCCTGGCGGAAGCGGGCTCGACCTATGGGCGGCATTTTGTGGGTGCGACCGAAAAGAGCAGTTTCAACGTGTTTTCCCAAAACGCGTGGTATGTCGGCAAACTCGCGAACGGCGGACGCCTCCCGGCACTGCGGCGATTGATCGACAACCAGCAGGAATTCATCACCGCCTTCGAGGAGATCATCCGCCGCCCGAAGGAGGATCAGGAGGACGTGCTGCGCGAGATGGCCGTGCGGTGCCTGGCGGCGTGATTTCGCCCTCGCCCCACCGCGCCGCCCCCACCCGACTTCAAGGCCCGCTGCTCCGATGACCGCCGACGCCGCCGACGTCCCCCCGCCCGAACTCACGCTGCGCCGGCGCCTGCTCGTGACGGCGTTGCTCGCGGTCTCCTTCGCCTGCAACGTGCTCGTGCTATTCCTGCCGTTCATGAATCTGCGGCAAGGCGTCGTTTCCGAACCTTACAACATCTTCCGCTCGGTCGAGATGCTGTGGGGCAGCGGCATCTACGTCCTCGCCGTGCTGGTGGTGATGTTCTCGGTCATATTCCCGTTCGCTAAATTGGGTGTCCTCGCCTGGGTGGCCTCGTCGCCGACCATCGTGGGCCGACAACGCCTCTGCCTTTACTGGGTGGAACGGCTCGGCAAATGGTCGATGTTGGACGTGTTTCTGGTGGCCATCATTCTGGCCCTCACGTCGCACCAAGTCTTCGTAGGAGCCGAGCCCCTCATTGGGCTGAGTCTTTTCATCGCAGCGATCCTGTTGAGCATGACCGCCGGCGAAGTGCTTTCGACGGGGCTGCATCCGAAAATCGAGGCACGCGAGGTCGCCCGCGCGGGCGGCAGCGGCTGGGCGCTGGCGCTGGCCGGTCTCGCGCTCATCGCGACCGTGAGCCTGCCCTTCCTGCGCATCCACGATTGGCGCATGTTGGACCACAGTTACAGCATCGCGTGGCTGGTGCCGGTCCTCTGGGTCGAGGGCGCGCATCTGGCGGCGGTATTGACGGCCGTGTTTCTCGTGATCGCCCCGCTCGCCGTGTGGGCCGCGAGCGCCGTGGCGTGGTGGCAATACCGCCACGGACGGGTCGGGCGTGCGCAGTTGCGCTGGGTGCCGTTCGCGCATCGCTGGAGCATGCTTGATGTGTTCGGATTGGCACTGACCGTGTTTGCGTTGGAGAGCGATGCGCTCATGCGCACCGAAGTGCGGTGGGGCGTATTGGCGTTGGCAGGGACGTTGGTCCTGCAACGCGTTTTCCAAGCCGCCCTCGAACGCGCGCAACGCTAGCGCCGCGCCGCGTCGCGCCGCAGGGCGACGCCCGAGGCAATTTCCCGACCGACGGCTTGCTCCCGGCGGAGCGAGACGCATTGCTCGCTGACGCATGTCCTCCATTCCCAGCGAACTTCCCGGGGTCACCGCCGTGACCAAGGCCAACATCTACTTCGACGGCCAAGTCGTGAGCCACACCGTGCTCATGCCGGACGGCGCCAAGAAAACCCTCGGCCTCATCTACCCGGGCCGCTTCCACTTCGGCACCGGCGCGCCTGAGCGCATGGAGATCGTCGCCGGCGCCTGCCGCGTCACGCTCGACGGAGCGACCACCGCCTCGGACTACGCCGCCGGCACGTATTTCGACGTCCCGGGCAACGCCGGTTTCACCATCGAGATCGCCGATGGCATCTGCGAATACATCTGCTCCTTCCTGTAACTGATTCATGTCCGCTCCCATCACCAACGTCCTCGCCGAGCGCTACGCCTCGCCCCTCATTAAAGACCTGTGGTCGCCCACCGGCCGCGTCGGCATCGAACGCGACTACTGGATCGCCGTGATGAAAGCGCAGCGCGAGCTCGGTCTGCCGATCCCGGCCACCGCCATCGCCGACTACGAAAAGGTGAAGTCGAAGATCGACCTCGCCGCCATCGATGCCCGCGAGCGCGTGACGTTGCACGACGTGAAGGCGCGCATCGAAACCTTCAACGAGCTCGCCGGCCGCGAGTCGATTCACCTCGGCCTCACCAGCCGCGACCTCACCGAAAACGTCGAGCAGCTCCAGATCCACCGCTCGCTCGGCATCGTGCGCCTGAAAACCGCCGCCGCCCTGCTCGGCCTCGCGAAACAGGCCAAGTCCCATCGCACGCGCCTGCTCACCGGCCGCACGCACAACGTGCCCGCCCAACCGACGACCCTCGGCAAACGCTTCGCGATGTTCGGCGAAGAGTTGCTCGGCGCCTTCACCCGCCTCGACGATCTCGTCACCCGCTATCCCGCCCGTGGCCTGAAGGGGGCGGTCGGCACCCAGCTCGACCAGCTCACCCTCTTCGATGGCGATACCAAGAAGGTCGCCCGCCTCGAACAGCGCGTGATGAAGCACCTCGGCTTCGGTCGTGCGCTCAACGCCGTCGGCCAGGTGTATCCACGCAGCTTGGACTTCGAGGTTGTCTCGGCCCTGCATCAGATCGGCGCCGCCGCCGCGAGTTTTGCCACGACGCTGCGCCTGATGGCCGGCCAAGGCCTGCTCACCGAAGGGTTCCAAAAAGGCCAGGTCGGCTCCTCTGCGATGCCCCACAAGGTCAACGCCCGCAACTGCGAGCGCATCTGCGGCTTCTCCACCATTCTCTCCGGCTACGTCACCATGACCGGCGCCCTCGCCGGCCACCAATGGAATGAAGGCGACGTTTCCTGCTCGGTCGTGCGCCGCGTCGCCTTGCCTGACGCGTTCTTCGCCATCGATGGTTTGCTGGAAACGTTCCTCACCATTCTAAAGCAGCTCACCGTCTTCCCGGCTGTCATCGCGGCCGAAAACGACCGCAACCTGCCCTTTCTCGCCACGACCACCATCATGATGGCCGCCGTGAAACAGGGCGCCGGTCGCGAAACCGCCCACGCCGCGATCAAGGAACACGCCCTCGCCGCCGCCGCCGCCATCCGCGCCGGCGAAGAACCCGGCATGCCCGCCCGCCTCGCGGCCGACGAACGCCTCGGCCTGTCGCGCAGCGCCATCGACGCGATCCTGTCGGACACGCCACGCTTTGTCGGCGCCGCCCCCGCGCAAGTTGACGCCTTCACCGCGGCCGCGCGCGCCGCCGCCCGCAAGGTCAAGGGAGCCAGCCGCTACACGCCCGGCAAATTGCTGTAAACGCGCCGAGCGGGCCGATACATCTTGCCCGGCAGCGGGACGGGCAAGGCCGCAACTCTTTGCCAACAAAGAGCCTCACGAAAACTCGGTGGCTCACGCGGGTTTGCTGCGTCCTTTTTCCGCGTCTGTTGGCATCCATCAGCACGTCCCGCCGAATCGGCGCGCTAATCGATGGCATTACACCCGATGACGGTTCTCAGACCGGGGTATTTTGCACCAAACGACGGGCCCCGCGCATCCGCATCAATTTGGCCTTAAATTACCTAAAACCCTTAAATCAAACTGGTTAAAAAGCCATCAGCCCAGCCGCAGCCAGACGCTGGCATACATCGGGCATGATGGGAGACGAGCTCGGGCAAATTCCTGCTGACCCTCAACTCTCATCATGAAAATCAACCAACGAACAAAGAAAATCGCCTTCGCCTCCACCTCCGCCGTCGCGCTTCTCGTGGTCGGCTTGCTGAACGCCCAAGACGAAGTAAATCGTCCGGCATTCTACACCAACGATGTCCGCCTGCACCGGCCCGTCACCACGCCGACCACCAACATCGACGAAACCTCCCGCGAAAAAACCGCCACGCCGGACACGACCAAGACGGCCGACATGGAGCCGCTCCAAGCCGGTCAGGCTGAAAGCCAACTTCCCCCTGTCGGCGTAAAAGTCGGCGAATGTTATGCCCAAGTCCTGGTGGAAGCCGAAATGGTTCCCGTGCAAGAGCGCATGATGGTCAAGGAAGAGAGCTTCCAGCTCGTTGAAATCCCGGCCGAGTTCGAACAGGTGGAGGAAAAGGTCATGGTAAAAGCCGGTTATGAACGCCAAGAGGTCATCCCCGCCACGTATAAGACCGTGGAGGAGAAGGTGCTCAAGCAACCCGCCTACACCCGCCAGGTTCCGGTCGCTCCGGTCTACGAAACGCGCACCGAAAAGGTCCTCGTCAAGCCCGAGCGCACCTATTGGACCGAGGGTAAGAACCCGGTCAGCGACCTGAAGAATCCCACGAGCGAAATCATGTGTCTCGTGCGCGAACCGGCGGAGTATAAGGAGATCTCCCGTCAGGTGCTCGTTTCCGCGGCGTCTTATCGTGAAGAGAAGGTCCCCGCCGAATACGAGACCTATACCCGCACCGTCATCGATCAGCCCGCGACGGTCCGCACCATCAAGGTTCCCGCCGAATACGAGACCCGTATGGTTCGCAAGGTAAAGACCCCGGCCCGCACCGAGCGTGAAATGATTCCCGCCCAATACGCCACGGTCGATCGGATCGAATCGCGGGGCGAAAGCCGTATCGAATGGCGTCGGGTGCTCTGCGAGACCAATGCCACTCCGGAAGTTGTCGCCGACATCCAGACCAAGCTCAACGAGCGTGGCTATGACGTGAAGGTGAATGGCGAGCTTGATCGTAAGACCCGCAAAGCCATCAACGACTTCCAAAACAAGAATGATCTGCCCATCGCCGGCGTGAGCTACGCGTCGCTCGATGCCTTGGGTGTGAACTACTAAAAAGCACCCGTCGGATCCCGTCGCGCTCCGGTCCGCCAGAGCAAGCAACGACGCAAAAGGCCCGCCACGACCCCGGTCGCGGCGGGCTTTATCATTTGGCGCCCCATCGGTCGAGCCACCCGCCGACAAGCACCAGGCCCAGCAGCGCGCCATTGCGCGCCACCGTCCAGCCATCGATGGCCTGCCCGGCGCCAAAACAGCCGCAATCGATATCCAGGCCGCGCGCCCAAGCCGATGCCACCGCACCGAGGAAGACGACCGCCAGCATCAACGCCACGCGCCAGGCGCCCCGGCGACCGCGTCCGCTCACAAGGGCACCACCCGCCACGATTTCCACCCACGGCAGGTAGTGCCCGGCGGCATACGCCAACGTCTCCCCGACCAGGCGGTAGCGTTCGATGGCGAGGCTGAACGCCGCCGGATCACGCGCCTTCAAACATCCCGCCCCCACCAGTCCGGCTCCGACCAAAAGCCTCATCAGCCACGCTGCCCTCGCTCTGATCGGACCGCTTCCGCCGCTCATTGCTCCGCCTCCGTTTCTCGCCAGGTTTTCCAGCCGCCCTGCAACGCCCACACGTTGTCGACGCCCAACTCTGCCCGCAGTCGTTCCGCCACTTTCTCGCTCGCCGCGCAAGCCTGCGAATCGCAATAGACCACGACGGGGACATCGGGCGACCAGCGCGCGAGCAACTCGGCGAAACCAGCGTCCCACGCACTCAACGGCAAATGCACCGCGCCTTCGATGTGATCCTCCATGAAGTCGGTCTCGGCCCGCGCATCCACCCAAAGAAGATCCGGGCGCTGAGCCGCCAGCCGACGCGCGGCATCGACGAGAATGTAGCCCTCCTCCGCCACGGCCGGCGCGTCTCGCCCCGAGGCCGCGCGCCATCGTTCAAGTCCCACCGAGGCCGTCGCCGGGAGCGCCGCCAAAACCAGAATCCACCCCACTTCCCGCCAGCCTCGTGTCATCGCACCAAAAGATAAAGTCGTTGCTCTTCCAACGTCTCCTCACCCGCCGTTAAAATCACCGGCACGTGCCACTCCCCCGCCGCGTCCGTGGCGTCCGGACGGGCCACAAATCGATATTCCCCCGCCTTCCCCGTGGATTCGACCCGCGCCGTCACCCCCGCCGGCAGCTCGCCGACCCGCAATGCCGCATCGCGCCCCGGCTGCACCGTCAGCACCATCGCCTTTTCTTCGGGCTCCCCTCCCTTCTTCCAAAACAACACCCGCGGCTTCGCGGTCATCCACGGCGTCACCTCGACCTCAAGGTGCAACGCGCTCGACTGTATCGCGTCGGAGCCCCTTTCCGACCATTTCACGATCAGCGTTCGCTCACTCTTGCCGTGCAGCCCCCGGCCGTCGAACTTCAACCCCACCTCGCCCCGCTCCCCGGGGGCATAGCGCCGCTGCGCCAACGCCGCCGTAGTGCAGCCGCAATCGACGACGAGATCGCTGATCACCACGGGGCGGGAGCCTTCGTTCACAAACTCAAAGGTCGTCTCATAGGCGGTCGCTCCGACCGGCAAGCGCACCGCCACCTTGGGCTGCGCCCAAGTCAGGCCTTGGGCTGCAGCCGCGCCTCCCCCCAAAATCATCGCCCACAGTGTCACCACCATCCATGCGCATTTTCGCATTTGCATGCTCTCTCGGTGCCCTGCCCCGAAGGAAAAGGCAATTTTACAAGCGGGTTTCGGGTCCCCGCCGCCGCCAGCGCGGTCGCACCCAACTTTGCCATTGCCTCCCCGTCCGGCGGCGCGCCACTTTCACCGTTCACGTTCTCAATTAAGACACAGCACTTTCAAGCACTACACCCATGGCCGAAGAACTCGTAGGTAATGTATTGGTGGGCCAATCCGGAGGCCCCACCGCCGTCATCAACGCCTCCATTGAAGGCGTCGTCGCCGAGGCGCTCAATCACGGCTGCATCGAGGAGATTTACGGCACGCTCAACGGCGTTCTGGGCATCCTCAACGAAGAGTTTGTTGATCTCGCCTCCGAGTCGCAGCAGACGATCCGCGCGCTCCGTCACACGCCCGGCGCCGCCCTCGGCACCTGCCGCTATAAGCTCAAGAAACACGAGGACTTCGAGCGCGTGCTTGAGGTGTTCAAGGCCCACAACATCCGCTACTTCTTCTACGCCGGCGGGAACGACTCCCAGGACACGGCTGACAAGATTTCCAAGCTCGCCCAAGAGCAGGGTTACGAGATGCGCGTCATCGGCGTGCCGAAGACGATCGACAACGATCTCGTCACCACCGACCACACCCCCGGCTACGGCTCCGTGATCAAACACGTTGCCACCGTCGTCCGCGAGATCGCCTGCGACAACGAGGCCATGGGCCAGCACGATCTCGTTTCGATCGTCGAGGTCATGGGCCGCAATGCCGGCTGGATCGCCGCCGGTGCCTCGCTCGCCAAGCGCCGCGATCATCCGCACGATCCGCCCCACCTCATCTACTTGCCCGAAGTCGCCTTCTCCTCCGAGAAGTTTGTGACCGACGTGCAGCGCGTCCTGAAGCGCGAGAAGTATTGCTTGATCGTCGTGGGCGAAGGCCTGATCGACGCCGACGGCAACTACGTCTCCGCCAACGAAGCGTCCGACGCCTTCGGCCACGCCCAGCTCGGCGGCGCCGCCGACTACCTGCAAGGTCTCGTTGAGCAATACCTGCCCAACGTGAAGGCCCGCACCGCCAAGCTCGGCATCACCCAGCGCGCCGCCGCCCACGGGGGTTCCAAGACCGATGCCGACGAAGCGTTCATGGCCGGCCAAGCCGCCGTGCGCGCCGCCATCGACGGTGAGACCGACAAGATGGTCACGCTCATGCGCGGCGACACCGACTCCTACACCTGCGAGACCAGCCTCGCGCCTCTCGGCGAGATCGCCAACGGCGTGAAGACCCTCCCGAAGGACTGGATCAACGAGGACGGCGTCTCGATGAACTTCCAATACACCCGCTACGCCCTTCCGCTCATCCAAGGCGAGACCCCCGTCCCCTACGACAACGGTCTGCCGGTCTTCGCGAAGTTGGACAAAGTCCGCGTGCCCAAGCAGCTCGGCGCTTACGAGCTCTAAGCAACGTCGCCCGCCCGTTTTAGGTTCAACCGGCCCCTGCCCAGGGGCCGGTTTTTTTGCGCCGCTTCCCGCAAGACGCTTGCCGTCAGCGCCCGCCTCGCTTGCGCTCGGATCACCCCATGACGGCCCGACCCCGGCCCCATCGCGTTCGCCCCGCGCCCCCTTTTCCCCTCCGCTCACGCTTCGGTCGTTACCGGGCAGTCGCCGCGCTATCCCTCGGCGCCTGCCTCGCCCCTTTGTTGCAGGCCGACGTCGTCGAAGCCGACGGCAAGGTCCACGTGACCTATTGGGAGAAATGGACCGGTATCGAAAAGGACGCGCTGCAGCGCACGGTCGACCGGTTCAACGCCAGCCAGGACAGCATCGTCGTCACGATCTTCACCACGTCCCAGATCGATCGGAAAACCATCATTGCCACCGCCGGCGGCGATCCACCCGACGTCGCCGGACTCTGGCAGCAAAACGTCTCCGCCTACGCCGATGCCGAGGCACTGATGCCGCTCGACGGGTTCATCCGCCGCGACGGCCTCACGCCCGAGCAATGGCTGGAGCGCTACTATCCCGTCTACGCCGGCATGTGCACCCACCAAGGCACGGTCTACGCCGCCATCAGCACGCCCGCCATGGTGGCGCTGCATTGGAACCGCTCCCTCTTTCGCGAGGCCGGTCTCGATCCCGACCAACCGCCGCGCACGCTCGACGACCTCACCGCGTTTTCCCGGCGCCTGACCAAACGCGATCCGATCACCGGCGAGTTGCGCCAAGTGGGATTTCTGCCGCAAGAACCCGGTTGGTGGCCGTGGGCCTTTCCCCTCTGGTTCGGCGGCCAACTCGTGCAGGACAACCAGATCACGCTCGGCACCGATCCGGCCAACCAACGAGCCTTCGCGTGGGTCGCCCATGTTTCCCGCGAACTCGGATCCACCGAGCTGCAACGCTTCGCCGCCGGATTTGGGAATCCCAGTTCGCCCGAGTCCGCCTTCATCACGGGCAAAGTCGCCATGACCCTCCAAGGGGTATGGTTTCACAACTACATCACGCGGTTTAACCCTGGTCTCGACTACGCCGTGGGCGCTTGGCCGCAAGTGCCCGGCGGTCCGGCCAACTTCTCCATCGGCCTGGCGGATGTGTTGGCCATTCCTCGGGGCGCAAAAAACCCCGACGCCGCCTGGACCTTCATCAGCTACCTCGCCCAAGCGAACCTCGACGCCGCCTCGCGCGACGAACTGTCCGGGGCCGAACTGTTGTGTTACCTTCAGAAAAAGAACTCCCCGCTGCGCACGTGGAGTCCGTTTTTCACGAACCATCATCCGCATCCGTTCGTGGGCATCTTTCGCGCCTTGTCCGCTCAGCCGGAAGCCACCACCCATCCCGACATCGGCACGTGGCAGGCCGCTGATCGTGAAATCATTTCCGCCTTTGAACGCACGCGTCTGATGGCGGCCCCCCCCGAGGTCGCGCTCGACTATGCCCAAAAGCGCCTGAGCGAGGATTGGGCGCGTCATCAACGCAGCCTCGCCCGCCACGGCCAACTCGACCCGCCGTCTCAAGACGACGCCCGCGCCCAACCATGAGAAGCACCGAACGACGCGGACTCCTCGCCGGCCTCGGCTTCACCGGGCTCTGGATCATCGGGCTCGGGCTGTTCACCGCGTTCCCCGTCGGCGCCTCGCTCTACTACAGCTTCTGCGACTACTCGATTTTGAAGGCGCCGGTCTGGATCGGGCTGGAAAACTATACCCAGCTTTTGCACGACGATCTGTTCTGGAAATCGCTCGGTAACACCTTGTTTTACGCCGCCCTGTCGGTGCCGTTGGGCACGGTGGTCGCCCTCGCGCTCGCCGTGCTGCTCAATCAGGACGTGCGCGGCAAGGCCTTCTTCCGCGTCTGCTTTTACCTGCCGTCCATCGTGCCGGTTGTTGCCTCCGTGATGTTGTGGACGTGGATGCTCAACGGCCAGTTCGGTCTGCTCAACTACGTCCTCACGCCGTTGCTTGGCCCCTTCGGGGTCGAACCGCCGTTGTGGTTGTCCGATCCCGCCTGGGCCAAACCCGCCCTCGTCATCATGAGCCTCTGGGGCACCGGCAACGCCATGGTGATCTACCTGGCCGGCCTCCAAAGCGTGCCGCGACACCTCTACGAAGCGGCTGACATCCACGGCGCCAGCGCTTGGCAACGGTTTCGCCACGTCACGCTCCCGATGATCGCGCCCGTGATCTACTTCAACATCATCATGGCGATCATCGGGTCGCTCCAGGTCTTCACGCAGGCCTTCATCATCGCCGCCGCCGCGGGCAACGGTGACGGCGCCAGCGGCAGCCCCGCCCGCTCCACGCTGTTCTATACCATCTACCTGTTCTCGACCTCCTTCTATGATCTCAAAATGGGCTACGGCAGCGCCATGGCCTACGTGCTCTTTGTGATCATCGCCGGGCTCACGTGGGCGGCCACGCGCCTCACCCGACGCCTCGTGGAGGACGTGTCATGAGCGTCCGCCGTCGATCCCGCTTCCCCGCTCCCGCGGTCGGACGAACGGTCCTCTATCTGACGCTCGGCGGTGTCACGCTGGTCTTTCTGATGCCGCTCATCTGGCTGCTGGTCACCTCACTCAAGCCGGTCGAACAAGCCATGAGTTTGCCGCCCAGCTTTGTGCCGCACGCCTACTTCACCGCGCTCGACGGACAACGCCGCGAAGTCACGCGGGATTACGAACTCGCGGCGCCCGGCGTCGTCATCACCTGGACCAGCGGCCCCCGCCAGAGCCACGACGAGGCGCTGCCGCCGAACGCCGCGGCCACCGCCATCGCCAGCGGACAGGCCGTCGAACACTACCGCGTCGAAGCCGGTTGGTGGCACGTCACGGAGCGCGCGACCGGCGACGAGGAACAGGTCCTGTCGTGGGCCATTGTGCCGCCCGAGGCGGTGGATTCGACCATCGCCCCACGTTGGTCGAACTACCCCGAAGCCCTCGAGCGCATGGGCGGCGAGCCGGCACCGCCCGGGTCCCCGGCCGACGTCCATCACGTCGGTTTCAGTCGCTTCATCGGCAACACCCTGCTCGTCTGCGTGCTCGGCGTGATCGGCACGATCTTTTCCAACGCCATCGTCGCCTATGGGTTTGCCCGTCTGCGCTGGCGCGGCCGGGACGCGTTTTTCGCCCTCACCCTCGCCACCATGATGGTGCCGTTTCCCGTGCTCATGGTGCCGCTCTACGGTGTATTCAAAACCTTGGGACTCATCGGCACGCTCACCCCGCTCTGGCTGCCGTCGTTCTTCGGCAGTGCCTTCAACATTTTCCTCATGCGGCAATTTTTCCGCACCATTCCGGAAGAGCTCAGCGAAGCCGCCCGCATCGACGGTTGCAGCGAATGGCGCATCTTTTGGCGCATCATTCTGCCCCTCAGCAAGCCGGTGCTGGCGACCGCCGGCGTGGTTCATTTTCTCTACGCGTGGAACGACTTCATGGGACCGCTGCTGTTCCTGACCCGCAAGCAGGACTACACGCTCTCCCTCGCGCTGCAGAACTACCAGACCCAGCAGGGCGGCGTGCAATGGCACTACCTCATGGCCGCCAGCGCGGTCACGATCGTCCCCATCGTCATCCTCTTCTTTTTCGCCCAAAAGACCTTCATCCAATGCATCGCCACCACCGGCTCGAAGGCCTGACCACCGCCTAAACGAAGCGCGCCTTTTGCTTCCGGCGGAACTCCGCTTCCGCCGCGCGTGACGGGGCGCCCTGCCCTCCGGTGGCCCGCAGCGCGGCCTGCATCGCCATCAAGGCTGAACTTTCGTCCCCCTTGCGCCACCATAGCCAAAGGCCCATCGGTTCCGGCAAGGGATCGAGCGAACGAAATTCCACCCCCTCGCCAAACAGCTCACGATAGCCCGCCGGCACGATGGCCACCCCCGGCAAGGTCGACAACGCGACCTGCAGATCATTGCTCGACATCACCCGCTGCGCCACGCGCGGGCGGAATCCAGCCGGCCGGCACACCTGATTGATCCACCGCCGATATCCCGGGGCCAGGTCCTCCGAATAAATCACCCAGGCCGCGTCTTTCAGGTCGCTGAGTTTGATCACCTTGTGCTCCGCGAGCGGGTGCATCCGGCCCAGGCAAAGCACCACTTCCTGTTGCGCCATCTCCTCATGGTCGAGCCCGCGCGGAAACGGCGGGTCCAATTCCGGCCCCAGTATGGCGTCCACTTCGCCCGCCAAAAGACGCTGCATCACATTGCCCGCGATCACTTCGTGCAACTCCACCCGAACCGCCGGGTTTTTCTGCCGAATCGTGTGCAACGCACAGGTCAGGGCCCCTCGCGCCGGCCCCGGCACGTAGCTAAGGCGCAACGTCCCCTGCCCGCCCGATTTCACCCGCTCCACTTCATTCCGCGCGTGCTCGACTTGCGCCAGAATCGTCCGTGCCTCGCGGAGGAACACCTGCCCGACCGCCGTCAGCGCGACGCCGTGACGGTTGCGATCCAGCAACTTCGTTTCGAGCAACGTCTCCAATTTCTGAATATGCTGGCTGAGCGCCGGCTGGGCGAGTTTCAGCTGCTCCGCCGCCTGCCCGAAATGCAGGGCATCGGCGACCGCGACGAAAGACCGGATGTAACGCAGCTCCATTTGTCGTGATAACGTTTCGTTATCACCGTGAGAGCAAGCGAGTTTTAGAGCCTGTCGACCGGATCGGCTATTCTGATCCCATGACATTCAGCCGCCTCCTCCGTTTCCTCTCCGGCACGGTCCTGCTCGCCACCTTCTGGACCTGGCTCAGCACCGGCGCCCACTTCGGTTGGACGCAAAATCAAATCCGCGTCACCGAACTCGACGAGATCACCGGCATCGAGGCCGTGCGTTTCGTTCCCGGCTTCGTCGCCGGCGTCGACTTCCTCGCCGTCGCCGGCACCGCGACCGCCCTCCTCTTCGGTGTTGCCTGGTGGCTCGGCCGCCGCGCCGCCCCGCACGCCTGACCAATTTCCCCGCCTCTTCCTCCCTCCTAAATTCTGCATCCGAAATCCATATGAAAACGTCCCTCCTCCTCGCCTCGCTCCTCGCATCGTCGGCCGCGCTGCTCAGCGCCGCGCCGCAGTCCTTCGACTTCAAGGACCCGAAAGGCGTTAACAGCGCCCAGTTCCGCCTCGACGCCCCGCTCGAAGCCATCTCCGGCAGCGGCAATGGCATCGCCGGCACCGTCCTGTTCGACGCCGCCCATCCCTCCGCCCTCTCCGGCACGATCACGCTGCAGACCGCCTCGCTCAACGTGCCCAACAGCATGATGCGCGAGCACCTGCACAGCGCCGATTGGCTCGACGCCGCGCAGTATCCAGAAATCACCTTCACCACCAGGGCCGTGAACGACGTTACCGCGAACGGCGCGACGACCCAAGCCCAAGTCACCGGCGATCTCACCGTCAAGGGTGTCACGAAATCCATCACCGTGCCCGTCACGTTGACCGCGCTGCCCGGCAAACTCGCAGACCGCACCGGCGGCCAGATGCAAGGCGACCTGCTCGTCCTCCGCACCGCGTTCACGATCAACCGCAGCGACTTCAACATCATGCCCGGGCAAGTGACCGACAAGGTCGCCGAGGAAATCTCCCTCACCCTCGCCCTGGCCGGCGCGGCCGTGAAGTAAGCCCAATCCGTATCCAAAATTCAACTTCAACATCCCTCATCATGAGCTCTCAAAATCTCCTTCACGTCAGCGTCAGCCCCCGCGGCGCCCGCTCCCGCAGCAATCAAACCGGCACCGCTTTCGTCGAGGCATGGCAGGCGGCCCACCCGGCCGGCAACATCACCAAGCGCGACCTCGCCGCCGACGCGCCGACCTTCGTAACCTCCGCGTGGTATGAAGGCGCCTTCACGCCCGCCGAGGGTCACTCGCCCGCCGCCCGCACCGCCATGGCCGAGTCCGACCACAACATCGCCCAGGTCCTCGCGGCCTCCGAGATCCTGATCACCACGCCGATGTTCAACCTGAACCTGCCGGCGGTGCTAAAAGCGTGGATCGACCACGTCGTCCGCTTCGGTCGCACCTTCACGATGAATGAAAATGGCTACGCGGGTCTCGTGCCCGACCGCAAGGTGACGATCATCATCGCCACCGGCGGCGATTTCTCCCCCGGTTCACCGGCGGTTGGCTACAACTTCATCGAGCCTTACCTCCGCGCCGTCATGGGCTTCATCGGTCTCACCAGCGTGAACTTCATCTACGCCTCCAACCAGAACGGCGGCGAAGAGGCCGCCGCCGCCGGCCTGAACGCCGCCACGGTCGCCGCCGCCAAGGCCGCGGCGTAACTGCACGGCGACGCGTTTCCGCATCGTTCCGCCGGTCGTCACTTCGGTTTCGACCGGCGTTTTCATGTTTCGCGCCCGCCCCCGCCGACCTGCCGGTTGATCACACCGGCAAGTAGGCCAGTTCCTCGGCCGTCAACGCCCGCAGGGCT
>CAXBDS010000033.1:0-35333 GCA_963974355.1 uncultured Opitutaceae bacterium | reverse complement strand
CACCCGCAACGTCACCGCGGCCCCCAGCGGATAGGAGGCGATGCGATGTTGGATGGGCGGCAACTGCTCCGGAAAGCGACCGTCGACCGCGACGCCATCGATGGCCAACAGAATATCACCGCCGCGCAAACCCGCCGCCGCCGCCGGACTGCCGGGATCGACGCTGTTGATCAACATGCCGGTATTGAGCGCCAGTTGATAAAACCCCTCCAAGTCGCGGAGCGCGCCCGGCACGATGCCCAAATAGCTCCGCGTGACCCGCCCCTCCGCCGTCAACTTTGCGAGCACCTCCCGCGCCGTAGACGCGGGAATGGCGAAGGCCAAATTATCCGCGCCGAGGTAGCCCCGCGAGTTGATGCCGACGACACGCCCGTCCTCCGTCACCAGCGGGCCGCCGCTGTTGCCGGGATTGATGGCGGCATCCGTCTGCAGCCACGTGTTGAAGGCGCCGGTCTCGTAGCCGCGCACGCCGGTATTGTCGGCAAAGTAGCGGCGCGGGTTGGAAATGATGCCGCGCGTGACCGTGCGCGTCAGACCGTGCGGCGTGCCGACAGCGTAAACGGTCTGCCCGGCAAAAAGCTTTTCGGATTCCCCGAGCCGGGCGTAGGTAAAGGCGAGGCCGCGTCGTTTGGCGTCTGCCATGTCCAACTGCAGCAACGCAAGGTCGGTCCAATGATCCCAACCGATCAACGTCGCCCGCACTTGTTCGAGGCTCGCCAAGGTCACGCTCAGCTCCACCGAGCGCGGACTCGCCACATGGGCGTTGGTCAGAATCAAACCGTTGTCGGACACGATCACCCCTGAGCCGACGCCACTCGTGAAGCGTTGCGCGCCATCCTCGTAAGCCACCTCCCGCACATCGATGCGCACGACTGCCTCCAGCAGGCGTTCAAAGCCCCGCGACATCGCCGCCTGAGCCGGCACGCCCAGCGCGACCGCCCAAAGCAGCCAGAGCACGCGAGTGAGCGCGGTTGACCGACCGCCTGAATGGCTCACAGTCGCAGGTTTCCTCCGATGGCTACGCATAGCAAAGACTACGACTTTTCCTCCATTGAAACGTACTGGCAATCCTTCTGGGAACAAAACCAGTCGTTCCGCGCGTCGCCGCCCTCGGCCGATCAGCCGAAATACTACGTGCTGGACATGTTCCCGTATCCGTCGGGCGCGGGCCTCCACCTCGGCCATTGTGAAAACTACACGATCACCGACATCATTGCCCGCTACCAGCGCGCGCTGGGCAAGAACGTGCTGTATCCGATCGGGTGGGATGCGTTCGGTCTGCCCACCGAGAACTACGCGGTAAAAACCGGCCGCCAACCGGCCGACGTCACGGCGGAAAACATCGCGACCTTCAAGCGTCAGCTCCGGGCGATCGGCGTCTCCTACGACTACGACCGCGAGATCAACACCACCGATCCCGCCTATTTCCGCTGGACGCAATGGATCTGGCTGCAGCTCTTCCGCCGGGGCCTCGCCTACGTGGAAGAGAAACCCGTCTGGTGGTGCCCCGCCCTCGGAACCGTGTTGGCCAACGAAGAGGTCATCGACGGCGTGTCCGAAGTCGGCAAACATCCCGTCGAACGCCGCCCGCTCCGTCAGTGGGTGCTGCGCATCACCGCCTATGCCGACCGCTTGTTGGCGGATCTTAAGGATGTTGACTGGCCTGAATCCACGAAACGGATGCAGGAGGCTTGGATCGGCCGCAGTGAAGGCGCCGAACTCGTTTTCAAGTTGGCCGCGCCCGCGACGGATGAGCTGAAAGTCTTCACCACGCGCCCCGATACCGTATTCGGCGTGACCTACATGGTGATCGCGCCGGAGCACCCGCTGGTGAACACCCTGACGATCCCAAGCCAGCGCGATGCCGTCGAGGCCTACCGCCGCAAATCGGCCAGCAAAAGCGACCTTGAGCGCACCGATCTCGCGAAGGAAAAGACCGGCGTATTCACGGGTGCGTTCGCCATCAATCCGGCCAACCAAGCGCGCGTGCCCATCTGGGTGGCCGACTACGTCCTGATGGGTTACGGCACCGGGGCGATCATGGCCGTGCCCGCCCACGACACGCGGGACTTTGAATTCGCCCAAGCATTTAAGCTGCCCGTGATCCCGGTCATCGAACCGGCCGATCATTCGCAAAACGGGCATGGCTCACCAAAACTCCCTTACATCGGCGACGGCGTTTTGGTCCACTCGGATGGCTACTCCGGCCTGCCCTGGGCCGAAGCCAAGACCCGCATCACCGCCGATCTCGCCGCCAAAGGCCACGGGCAGGCGACCGTAAATTTCCGCCTGCGCGACTGGCTGTTCTCCCGCCAACGCTATTGGGGAGAGCCCTTCCCGATCATTTGGGTAAGCGCAGCCAGCTATGAGTCCGCCCTCGCCACGGCTTCGGCGGCCGGCACGGCGTTGCCCGCGCCGGACCAGCCCGTCACGAGCATGATCAACGGCGAGCTGCGCTACGCGCTGCCGTTGCCGGAGGCCGCGCTGCCGCTGCGGTTGCCGCAGGTCACGTCCTACCAACCGACCGGCACAGGCGAGAGCCCCCTGGCCGCCATCACACCGTGGGTCGACGTCTGGTATCAGCCCGCCACCGGTGAAGCCGTTCCGGCCACCGATTCACAACCCGGTCCCGATTGGGTGCAGGGCCGTCGCGAGACCAACACCATGCCGCAATGGGCCGGCAGCTGTTGGTATTACCTGCGTTACGTCGACCCGCAAAACACGACCGCGCCCGCCTCCGCAGAGGCGCTGAAATACTGGGGTTCTCCCGACCTTTACGTGGGCGGCGCCGAACACGCCGTGTTGCACCTCTTGTATGCGCGGTTCTGGCACAAGGTGCTTTTCGACGAAGGCGTCGTGCCGATGAAAGAGCCATTCCCGAAGCTCTTTCACCAAGGGATCATCCTCGGCGAAGACGGCGAGAAAATGTCCAAGAGCCGTGGCAATGTGGCCAACCCCGACGAAATCATCGCGAGCCACGGCACGGATACGTTGCGACTCTACCTCATGTTCCTCGGCCCCCCCGAGGCGATGAAGCCTTGGAACCCGCAGGGGATCGAAGGCGTGCATCGTTTTCTCCAAAAAATCTGGCGCGAGTGCCTCGATCAAAACGGCCAAATCAACCCGAAGCTGGGTGCAACCGAACCGGCGGAAATCACGAAGCTGCTGCACGAGACCATCAAAAAAGTCACGTCGGACATCGAGGGCATTCACTTCAACACAGCGATTTCGCAGATGATGATTTTCGTCAACGCGGTGCAAAAAGCTGATCAGGTGCAGGTCGCTTCGATGCGCCAATTCCTGCAGCTGCTGGCGCCGCTGGCACCGCACATCGCCGAGGAATTGTGGCAACGCCTCGGCGGCTCCGAATCGGTCCTCCGCGCCCCATGGCCGAAATTCGATCCGGCGAAGCTCGTCACCGACGAGCAAACCGTGGTTGTGCAGGTCAATGGCAAGAAGCGTGGCGAGCTCACGCTACCCCGTGGCTGCACTCAGGAGGATGCCATGGCGGCGGCCACGGCCCACGCCTCGATCCATAACCACTTTACAGGCAAATCCTTGAAACGCACGATCTTCGTGCCGGGCCGAATCCTTAACATTGTGGTTGAATAAGCAGGACGGGCCCGCAGTTCTCTAGGGTATATTACCCAGTATAGATGGGGGTAAGTGGAATTATCCACCCACCTGCGGGTTTTAATACCCACGGGTGTTAGTTTGCACTCAGCGCCTAGGTTTCCGAAAATCCCACCATGCACTCAAACCATCCGGCTAAAATGAAGCAGTTAGTTGTCGCTGCGCTCGTTGCGTTGGCGTGTGGCAATGGCGTGGGAGCGAAGGAAAAAAACCCGACCAGCAAACTCTACGTTGCCGGCTTAACCGGAGACGCCGAAATCGACACCGGAGAACGCATTGAAGATCTCGACGAGAAGTCCGTGCACAACGCGCAAGGCACGGTGATCGAAACGAAACCGACCGGCAGCAACGCCATGGTTTTCTCGAACGGCATGGGCGTTTACCTCATCCCGGATTCTCGGATGGAAGTGAATAAGTTCCGCCAAGAACCCTTCATCCCCAACCGCACGGATTTGGAAACCGAACCTTCCATTTCCCAAACCGCGATGAATGTGAGCCGTGGCGCCGTCGGTATTTGCCCGGCCCGATTGGTCGCGGGGAGTTCGATGGTATTTTCTACCCCGGCGGGATCGGTCAGTGTCCGCTCCGGAAATCTGGTCGTCGAAAGCGATGAAAACGAGACTCGAATCTCGTTGATTTCGGGCGATGTTACGGTGAGAGCGGGCGAAAACGACTCCGGCGGCACCCAACTCGCCGATGGCCAACAGGCGGTGATCTCGCATGGCCCTAACGGCGAAACCTCCATCACGCTCCGCCCCATCCCCGCGGAAGTGCGTCCCCAGATGGAAGACTACGCTTCGATGGCCTGCATGGCCCGTCGCACCGTGTATTTCGACGTCGATGACAAGAAAAACAACGGCGCGGACGACGGCCCGTCGGTGTTCAACCGCGAGAGCGCCAGCGGCAACAGCAACTCCAACTCGACCAACAATGGCGACCGCACCAAGTTTGGTTCCGACGACGACGAAACCACGGATGTTTTGGTTCCCGTCACGTTGGTGCCCACCGATCCACCCGGCACCACCGCAGGATCCTCCACCTCGCAACCGGTCAGCGCCTCGACCATTACCACGGCCACCAACGGTTAATCCGACTACCTGAAGGTAACCGATGGAGTCCTGTCCGCGCCAGAAATCTGTCTGTGGAGCCGTCATGGCAAGCGCTTTGGCCTGCACGTCCCTGCATGCCTTGGTCCGCTGGAACGAGGGCAAGGAACAGGTGCACGTGAACCTCGGTCTGAGTGCGGCGTATGACTCGAACGTTTTCACCGCCCAAGGGGGCGAAGGCGATGTGATCTACACCGGTTCCCTCTCGATCGACTATCAACGCCGCGCCGGGTTGATCGGCGTCAACGGCAACATCGGTTTCAACGTCGGCCGGTTCGATCAATTCTCCGACGAGAATTTTCGCAATCCCTCCTACAGCATCGAGCTCACCAAAGATTCGGGCCGCACCACGGGCGCCTTATCCGTGTCGGCCCAGCGCCAGAGCAAAGCCGATCCCGACGCCAACCTTCGCACCGACTCTTGGGTCTACAACAGCCAGATTAATTTCAAATATCCCGTGATTGAGCGCTATAGCGTCACCGGTGGTTTCGGCTACGGCTTGCGCGACTACGACGATAACTCCGTGCTCGTCGACCTCGCCACCTACTCTTTCTCAACCGATCTGTTTTATATTTTTACGACCGAACGCGATCTCATTGCCGGCTATCGTTTACGCATCAACGAGACGTCCGCCGATACCACGTTCTACGACCATGCCTTCACCGTTGGAGTTTCCGGGAAGATCCTGTCGAAACTCAACGGCACCGTGCGCTTCGGTTATCAGTTTCGCGAAGCCGTCGGCCCCAATACCAGCAGCCAAGAAGGCTTCACTGGGTCCGCGTCCACCACGTGGAGCTTGAACGGGCGAGCCACCCTCACCGGGCAGCTCTCGAAGGACTACAGCGTGACTTCGACCAACATTTCGATCGATGCGACCAGCGGCTCCATCAACGCCCAGTATACCTTCGGTCCCCGCCTTTCCGCCTACGCTGATTTCGGCGGCGGAGTTAACCGTTTTCTCGGCTCGGCGGCTGCCGGCCGCGAAGACACCTTCATGAGCTGGGGGGCGGGCATCATGTATAAATACTCCGAAAAGCTGCAGCTCTCGGCCGGGTATACTAACTACACCAACTGGTCCACGAACCCCGCCGCCGATTTCTCGCGCGAAGGCGTGAATATCAACGTCAACTCCCGACTCTAGTTCCTTCCATGTTCCGCATCGCCCAAATCCGATTCACTCTCCTGCTCGTGATCCTCACCAGCAGCGCTTGGGTGCACCTCCGGGCGCAAGCGCCGGCCGTCCCCTCCACGAGTGCCAACTCGCGCACTATCACCTACACGATCGCGCTCACAGATCGCCTACGTATCGCGGTCTACCAGGAACCCGATCTTTCGGTTCAGTCGCGGGTAGACGCCAAAGGCACCGTAAATCTTCCCCTCGTCGGCGAGGTCAAGGTCGCTGGCCATACCATCACCGAGGCGCAGACTATGGTCGAAGCCGCCTATCGCAACGGACGCTTCTTACGCGCCCCGCAGGTAACGATCAACGTCGAGGAATACGCGCCGCGCGAGATCTCCGTGCAAGGCGAAGTGCGAAATCCCGGACGTCTCTCCCTCCCCGTCGAATCCGGCATGACGATTCTCGATGCCATTACCCGCGCCGGTGGCTTCACCGACACGGCCAAGGGCAATGCCGTCAACATCACCCGGATTCTCCCCGACGGCACCAAGAAGGTTTTCACCGTCGACGTGCAAAGCCTGATCCGCGGTAAATCCGACGCCAACGTCGAGGAAACCACCCTCCTTCTGCTTCCCGGAGACATCGTCTACGTGCCGCAACGTCTCATCTAAGATTTCGATGTCAGCCCTACCGTCCACTCCCTCCTCACTACCCGAGGACACTCTGACCGAACGCCGCACCCTGCGGGATTACTATATCATCCTGCGCGAACGCATGTGGATTGCGCTCCCGCTCGCGATCCTCGCCGCCGTCGGACTGGGCTATTTTAAAGCCCGCGAGCTCCCGATGTATTCGGCAACGGCAAAGATGGAATTCGCCAAAGAGTCCCGCATCGTCCTGCAAGAAAAGGTCATCGACACATCGGTCGACAATGACGTCGAGTTCAACACCCGCCTCCAAGTTATCAGCAGCGAACGGCTCCGGAGCCGGGTGCAAAAATCGCTGACGCCCGACGAAATTCGCATCCTGCAACGTCCTTACCTCGCGGATCTGGAACCCGGCCAAAGTCCGCCACCCGTGGGATCCGTGATGGGGAATCTCAGCGTCCAACCGATCCGCAACAGTTTCATCATCCAGATTAACGTCACCCATCGCGATCCCGAGGCCGCCGCCCTCATCGCCAACCGCTACGTGCAGCAGTTTATCAACTATCTGCTTGATGACGTCAGCGGCGCGAACGACGTCGCGATCGACTTTCTCCAAAAGCGCGCCAACGAGCTGCGCAAAGAGGTGGAAGTCGCCGAGACCAAACTCCGCGACTATCAGAAGAAGCACAATCTGCTCTCCCTCGACGGCACCACCAACATCATCCAAGGCCGACTCATGGCCGTAAATGCCGCGCAACAAGGCGCGCGCCTCGACCGCCTCGCGGTGGAGGAATCCTACAACATGGTGCAGTCCTTCATCGCGGCCGGAAAGAACCCGCTTGAGATCGCCTACATCTCCGCACATGGCACGATTCCCAGCATCACCGCCCAGCTCGACGAGCTTCGCCGATCTCAATCCGTGCTCGCGGAACGCTACCTCGAACGTCACCCCAAGATGATCGACGTCGCCAACGCGATCGCGATTGCCGAACAGCAGTTGGCCGATGCCGTGAAACTCGCAGTCGCCGATCTGCGCACCAGCTTGGAAAAGGCCCGCGCCCGCGAAGAATCGCTGCAAAAGGAGTATCTGGAGAACGAACAGGAGCAGATTCGCTTGCGCGATCTCGCCGTCGAATACCGCAGCCTGGAAGACCAAGCCAGCGTCGCCAAAAACACCTACGTGCAGATCCTCGATCGTCTCAACCAGACGACGACCAACCGCAGCATGGAGTCCATTCCCGTGCGGCCCCTCGATCCGGCGGTTCCACCCGGCGCGCCCTACGCGCCCAACATGGGCCAGATCGTCCGCAACTCGATCGCGGTATTCCTGCTCGTTTTCTTCGGCGTGGCGATCGGCCTCAGCTTTATCGACGATCGCATCAAAAGTGCTTGGGACGTGGAGTCCTTCATCGGCGTTAATCTGCTCGGCATCGTGCCGGAGCTAAAAGGTCTGAAAGATGACGAAAAATACCGGCTCGTCGTCGAAAACAAACAGGCGCCCGGCGCCGAGTCCTTTCTGAGCGTCTACAGCTCGGTTAAAATCCAATCGAAACTCGATTTCCCGAAATCGATTCTCATCACGAGCACGATCCCCGGCGAAGGCAAAACCCTCGTCTCCGCCAACCTCGCCGGCGGCTTCGCCCGTCACGGCAAACGCACGCTGCTCATCGATTGTGATCTGCGTCGCCCGATGTTGCACCGTCACTTTGGGGTGGAAAATGAGAAGGGCCTGCTGACGTGGAATGAAGCCGGCGCGGAAATCAGCGAAAACCTCGCCGAAAATCCCGACCTCGGCATCCTCCGTATCGCGGAAAATCTCTACCTCCTCCGCTCGGGTGGTCGCTCCAAGATTCCGACCGAGTTTCTCGAATCGACCAAGTTCGGCGATCTCCTCGAACGCTTCAAACGTGAGTTCGAACTCGTCGTTGTCGATTCTCCTCCCCTCGGCGCCGTCACCGACGCCCTGCTCATCGCCGAGCGTATCGACGAAGTCGTTTACGTCTGCCGTTTCAACCGCGCGTTCCGCAAGCACATCAAGCTCTACATCAAGGCGCTGCGTGGCGGGAAAAACGAAATCCTCGGCATCGTGCTCAACGGCCTGTCACCGCGGCGAATCGAGTATTACTCGAACTACCGCTACTACCGAAGTTACAAAAAATACTACGGCGCGGAGGCATGATGCGGCTCCGCAGTCGGGCGGATTCTGCGCGCTTTTCTTTTCCGCCTGGCCGGGCATAAGGTCGCCGAGATGTTGTCGTCTTTTCTTCCTGCCGGCTTCGACGCCACGCGTCCTGTCACGCTGATCGCCGGGCAAGGCTTGTATCCTCAACTGATCGCGGCCGCCGTCCGCCGGGCCGGAGTGCCCCTGCGACTGATCGCCTTTGCCGAGGAGACGCCGCCCGAGTTGTTCAACGCCTTCCCCGTCGATCAACGCCAGGAAATCCTCGTCGGCCAAGTCGGCAAGATGCTGAAGGCGCTCAAATCCTTCGATTCCGGCTACGCGATCATGGCCGGACAAATCACACCGCGCCGCTTATTCAAGGGCCTCCATCCAGACCTCAAAGCGACGCGCATGCTCTTGTCGCTTAAGCGTCGCAACGCCGAGACGATTTTCGGCGCCATTGCCGCGGAGATCGAGGCAATTGGCATCACGCTCTTGGACGCGCGCAGTTTCATTGACGACCACTTGGCGCCCACCGGCTGCTTCACCGGCGGGCGTTTTCCGATCGAATCAGACTACCTCGAACACGGCATCCAAATCGCCCGCGAATCCGCCCGACTCGATATCGGTCAAGGTTGCGTGGTCCGCAAAGGCACGGTGCTCGCCGTCGAAGCCTTCGAGGGCACCGACGAAATGATCCGCCGGGCCGGAACATTTAAAACCGATCAGGCGCTGTTCGTAAAAACGGTAAAGCGCGGACAAGACTTTCGTTTTGACGTGCCGTGCTTCGGGCTTCGCACGTTGGAAACCATGCGTGAAGCCGGCATCGCCGCCGCCGCGCTCGAAGCGTCGAAGGTGATCGTGCTGGATCGTCCCGCCGTGGTCTCTCAAGCCCGGTCTTGGGGGATCGACCTCCTCGGGTTCGCCTAATCAACCGCCGGTCACGACCGCCCGCTTGCGCTCCCGGCCGGGTCGACCCACGTTATCCGTCCTATGCAATCTGATGTGGTCCAAATCTCCGTGCGTGGCTTAATGCCCACCGCCAACGGGTGTGCCGTGTTCCTCGGCGACGACGAGAAGGTTTTCGTCATCTACGTGGATCACTTTGTGGGCAATGCCATCCAGCTCACGCTCGACGGCGTCAAGAAGGACCGTCCGCTCACGCACGACCTGATCGGACACATGTTCCTCGGCTTCGGCATCGAGCTGGAGCGCGTGGTGATCAATGCCGTCGACAGCGGCACGTTTTTCGCCCGCATCGTGCTGCGCATGAGCAACGAACTCGGCAAAAAGATCGTTGAGTTGGATGCCCGCCCCAGCGATTCCATCGTGCTGGCCCTGCAACACGAACGCCCATTGTTCGCGGCGCGCACGGTCTATGACAGCGTCGACGACATGAGTGAAATTCTCGAGCGGGTGCAGCGGCAGCAAAAGGCCGAAACCGACGAAAATGACAGCGACTGATTCGCGCGTTCTGCCTCCCGGCATCCTCCCGGGCCAACCGCTGACGGCCCTCGCGCCGATGCAGGACGTCACCGATCTGGCGTTCATGAAGGTGATTGCCGGAACGGGCGCGCCGGACTATTTCGTCACCGAGTTCTTCCGCGTGCACGGCCAATCCCGGCCCGAAAAACACATCCTGCGATCGATCGATGAAAACGCCACCGGTCGCCCCATCTTCGCCCAGTTGATCGGCGAGGACCTGACCCACCTCGCACGCACGGCCCGCGCGCTGCTCGATCACCCCGTCGCGGGCATCGATCTCAATCTGGGCTGCCCCGCCCCGAAGGTTTACAAGAAAAACGTCGGCGGCGGCCTCCTGCGCGATCCCGCCCGCGTCGGCGAGATCCTTCGAGTGTTGCGCGACGTCGTGCCGGGACGCTTCACCGTCAAGATGCGTATCGGTTTCGAGAATACCGACAACTATCTGACGCTGCTCGACCTCATCAACGAGCACGATGTCGACTTGCTCAGTGTGCATGGCCGCACCGTCAAAGAAGGCTATCGCAGCGAGGTGCACTACGACTTCATTGCCGAGGCGGTGCGGCGGGGGCGTTGTCCCGTGTTGGCCAACGGAAACGTCACCTCCGCCGTCGCCGCCGGCCTTATCATCGCCGAGACGGGAGCGGCCGGCGTCATGATCGGCCGACACGCCATCCGCAATCCGTGGATCTTTGGCCAATGTCGCGAATACTTCGCCGGCGACAGCGTCACGCCCCGAACGCTCTCGGACGTGCGGGCCTATGTGGCGCACCTTTACCGCGCCACGCAGTCGCCTGACTTTCCCGAACGCGCCCACGTGAACAAGATGAAGAAATACCTCAACTTCGTCGGCCAAGGCGTGGACCCCGCCGGCTCGTTTTTGCACGACATGCGCCGCACGCAAACCGAAGCCGAACTGTTCGCGGTGTGTGATACCCATCTTCTGCAGGAGCCGGATCGTCCCTTTGCAGATGAGCCGTTCCCGGGGGTGATCGCCCGACCCAATTGCGAGACACCGGCGGCAGATCCCGACGGTTGCTCGCTGGCCACCATCACCGCTTAAGCCGGCGAAAGACCGCCGCGCCCCTCTACTCCAGGCCGAGAACCTTGCGCCCCTCTTCGGAAATCATCTGCGGCGCCCAAATCGGATCCCACACGATGTGCACTTTGGCATCCGCCACAGTCGGCAGCTTGAGAATTTTTTGCCGGGCATCCTCAGCGATCACCGGCCCCATGCCACAACCAGGCGCGGTCAACGTCATCTTCACCTCCACGACGTGCGTGCCATCATCCGTCGCACTGACGTCGAGATCGTAGATCAATCCGAGATCGACGATGTTGAGCGGAATCTCCGGGTCGAAGCAGGTTTTGAGCGCGCCCCAAATCGCCTGTTCGCTAAAGTCCTGCTGCATCTCAGCCGCATCGGGTCCGGGCTTATACCCGTCGATCGCATCGGCGTCGGCCGCGGCGATGCGAAACAGCCCCTGGTCGGTCCGGACCGTGACATTGCCCCCCAACGTCTGGACAATCGATACCGGTGTCCCGGCCGGTAATTCGACCACGTCCCCGGCGGGAATTAAGGTAACAGGCGTTGGACGGGTAAGCGAAGTCGCGGACATGAGAAAAACGTGCGATGCCTCCAACTCGGTTGCAACTGCGGACGCGGCCTAACTCGACGCTCCGCCCCGCGGTTAGGACAGCCCCTAGGGCGCGGCGATTTCCAAGGGAAGCCGAGCATAGACCTGCCGCGGATCGTTGAATTGCGCCAGAACCCCGACTTCATTTTCGATGCGTCGGATCAGCGCATGCACCGGGCTTTGGACGCGAGCGCCCCGAGGCTGCAGACGCTCAATCAACTCGGCGATCGCTTCGCTGAGTTCCTTCTTTTTCGGGAACTCCTCGATGCTGAAATTTTTGGTGAGATCAGCCTCTCGCGCGGCATAAGCGATCGCCTCCGAGAGGCCGCCGATCTCGTCCACCAAGCCCAGCTCCGCACCACGCTTACCGGACCACACGCGGCCCTGCGCAATGTCGTTCACGGCCGACACCGGCAGACCGCGCGAATCGGAAACGAGCGTAAGGAAATCTTGATACGTCTTGTCCACGATACCCTGCAACAACGCCATTTCGGCTTCCGTTTTCGGACGGGCAATCGTGTTCATGTCGGCCATCGCCCCCGTCTTCACCGTGTCCCATGTAATCCCCAGATCATTGCCGAGCTTCTGGATATTCGGCAGCATACCGAAGACTCCGATCGACCCTGTGATCGTCATAGGTTCGGCAAAAATGCGGTTGCTATGCATCGAGATCCAATACCCGCCTGAGGCCGCCATCCCACCCATGGAAATCACGACAGGCATGCGTTCCCCGGCGACGCGCAGCTCCCGCAGGATGTGCTCGGAGGCGGTCACCGATCCACCCGGACTGTTCACGCGCACGACCAGCGCCTTGATATCCGGATCGAGCCGGAGTCGGCGCAATTCGCGGGCGAAGCGATCGCCACCCACCTCATCGATGCCACCCTCGCCGTCGACGATGGCGCCCTCGGCGTAAACGACCGCCACGCCGCCTCGCACGCTGCCATCCACGTCGTGCCGCTCGCGGTTACCCGGAGTGTCGCCGGCCGCTAGATGCGCGTATTGCGCGAGGCTGATTTGGCGGAACGTGCGATCATCCGCATCTTTGCCCGTTTCGGACTTCAGTTCGTCCAATACTTCGTCGCGGAAGGCCAGACGATCCACCAGGCCCGACGCCAAGGCCTGCTCGGGCTGCGCGGCTTTGTTAGTATCGACCAACACCTGGAAGGCTTCCGGTGTCAGGCCTCGCGATTGCGCGATGGTGGTTTTTAACGGCCCCCATAAATCATTCAAAAGCACCTGCAATTGTTCACGGCTTTCGGGGCTCAGATCCCGACGGGTGTAAGGCTCGACCGCCGACTTGAATTTGCCCACTCGCACGATCTGCACGCCGATACCGAAGCGCTCAAACGCTCCGGCGTAAAAGGTCGGCTGCGAAGCCAAGCCCGGCACAAACACGGCGCCCGCCGGATCGAGGATGAGCTCGTTCGCGACCGAACCGAGAAAGAACTCCCGTGTGCCCAAACTCACAAAATAGGCGCGCACCGGTTTGCCGGATGCTTTGAAGCGCTCGATTGCGTCCCGCACTTCGCTAAGCGCGGCGAAGCTTGAACCATAGTCCGAAGGTGACAGCGCACCGGTGATGAAGAGGCCCGTAATCCGCTTGTCGGTCGCGGCGCGATCCAGCGCGCGAGTCACCGCCCGGAGTTGCAGCACGGCCGGCCCCTGATTGCCCATCAGCGCATCCGCGAGCGCGCTGTCGTTGAACTGTTCAGGGCTGTCGGAAATATTGGCGTCCAGATCCAACACAAGGAACGAGTCGTTCTCCAGACTCGGCGTCGTCTGACCCATGGCGGCCATGGCGGCGATCAGCGCAAAGCCAGCCACCGTCGTTCCGATCACGACCAAAAGCAGCGCGGCCAAGGTGCCCAAAAGGGAGGCGAAAAATGTCTTCATAAGATAAACTTAGCAAAACCGTAGGCGCGAAATCGCCTGCGGCCACTGGAAAGATCAAACGAAGACCACAATAGCTCCGGGTGGTTCACGGGTTTTCCAGATTGGCACGGCGGGGAGGTTGCAGAAGTCCTGACTTGCTCCCAACTTCGGCCCATGAGTTCCGGCAACCAGCTGCTCACCACCAACCGCAAGGCGCTAACGGTCAATCTTGACCCGGCCAAATACGGCACCTTTGCCGAGATCGGTGCCGGCCAGGAAGTAGCCCGGGTCTTTTTCCAGGCCGGCGGCGCGGCCGGCACGATCGCCAAATCCATGTCGGCCTACGACATGACGTTCAGCGACGCGATCTACGGCAAATCCCAGCGCTATGTTTCCCAGGAACGACTGCTCAAGATGCTCGAGCATGAGTATGAGCTGCTCCACGAACGCCTCTCCGAAAAACGCGGCGCCGAGACCACATTCTTCGTGTTTGCCGATACCGTCGTGGCCAAGGCCTACCGCGGCAACAACGACTGCCACGGTTGGATGGGCCTGCGTTTTCAGCACGCGCCCAACGTCGAGCCGAGCGAAATCATCATGCACGTGCGGATGTGGGATAAGGACAACATCCACCAACAGGAAGCCATCGGCATCGTCGGCGTGAATCTGGTCTACGGGGCGTTCTACTACCGGGATGATCCGGCCCAACTCGTCCAGTCCTTGGCCGACAACATCGGCGCCGAACGGATCGAGGTCGACATGCTGCAAATTTCCGGCCCGGCCTTCCCGGAAACGGATAACCGCCTCCTCTCGCTCCGCCTCGTGCAATGCGGTCTCACCAACGCCGTCATGTTCGGACCGAACAAGGAGGTGCTGCAGCCCTCGGAAGTATTGCGTAAAAAAGCCATCCTCGTCGAGCGTGGCAGCTTCCGCCCCGTGACACACGTCAACGTCGACATGTTGAATTGTGCCTGCGCCCAGTTCATGCAGGACGAGCGGGTCAAAGGGAAGGAGATCATCGTCTTGATGGAGATTACGATGAACAACCTGCTGGCCTCCGGAGATATCGATGCCAGCGACTTCCTCGCCCGCGTGGACCTGCTCGGCGACATCAACCTCACGGTGCTGATTTCCAATTATTCCGAATACTACCGCCTCACGTCCTACTTCCGTCGATACACGGCGGAGATGATCGGTGTAGCGATGGGCATCAACAACCTGCTCGAGGTCTTCAACGAAAAGTATTACGAGAACCTGCCCGGCGGCATTCTGGAATCATTCGGTCGTCTCTTCCGAAACGCCGTGCGGCTCTACATTTATCCGATGCGCCAGATCGCCTATGATCGCTACCTGGACGCCGGACACCCCGCCGGCGAAGTCGGCGTGCCACCTCGCTCGTATTCGTCCAACGTGCTGATCAACGCCCGCAACCTGCAAGTGCCGGCCAACCTCGCCAACCTCTACGCGCATCTGCTCGAGAACCACTACATCGAGTGTATCGTTGGCTTCGATACGACAATCCTGGATATTTTCTCCCGCGAAGTGCTCCAACGCATTCAGGAAAACGACCCGTCCTGGGAGGCCCTTGTGCCCGAGCCTGTCGCCGCCGCCATCAAGAGTCGCGGCCTCTTCGGCTACGGCGCCGCCCTTCCTGAAGCGAAGAGCTGAAACCCGGTCCGTCCGGCCCTGCGCCCACCGGGGTGCCGCGCTGCGGGCCGAGACCGCCCTCGCTTTTTTCGCATCAAATCACCACCGCCATGCGATTTCACAAATACCACGCGCTCGGTAACGATTACATCGTCCTCGACCCGGTCGACTTCCCCACTTGGACCGAGCCGGCCGCGGCGGCGATCCGCGTGATTTGTCATCGCAACTTCGGCGTGGGATCTGACGGGATTTTATGGGGGCCATTACCCTCTCCGGCCTGTCGCTTTGGCCTGCGCATTTTCAACCCGGATGGCTCGGAGGCCGAAAAGTCCGGCAACGGTTTGCGCATTTTCTCGCGCTACCTGTGGGACAGCGGACGCGTCACCGATCCCACCTTCTCGATCGAGACGCTCGGAGGCCCGGTTCAATCAACGATTCTGAATGGCGGGGCGGCCGTTACCGTCGACATGGGGCGCGTCAGTTTCGCCGCGTCGAAAATTCCTGTCGTCGGTCCTGAACGCGAAGTGCTGGAGGAACCCATCACCGTGGGCGATCAGACTTTTCATTTTTGCGCCGCCACCATCGGCAATCCTCACTGCGTCATTCCGCTGACCGCCATTTCGGCGGGATTGGCGCGCCGTTATGGTCCGGCTTTGGAATGCCACGCCAACTTCCCGCGTAAAACCAACGTGCAATTCTTGCAGGTCATTGATCGCACCCGCATCCGCATCGAGATCTGGGAGCGCGGCGCCGGCTATACGCTGGCTTCCGGCAGCAGTTCCAGCGCAGCCGCCGCGGTCGCGCGCCGCCTGGGCCTGGTCGAGCCGCAACTCACGGTGGAGATGCCAGGTGGCGAAATCGGGATCGAGATCGCGCCCGACTACGCGATTCGGATGACCGGGGGCGTCACCCGTGTCGCCGACGGCGAACTGCGACCCGAGCTTTTTTCGGTCGACGTCTGACCCCGTCACGGCGCTCGCTACCGCACCCAACCAAAAGAGGCGGCATCCGTCGCCGGATTGCCGCCTCGCTCCTCCCGTCCAAAACAGGGTGGGCTGCTTTTAGTATTTAACCGTGCAGCCGTAAGGCTCGCTCGTGGTCTTGTCGGGCATGCGACCTTCGGACACCGCGCGCAATGAGGAGGTTACGTAGTTCTCGGCTTGGCCGATATCGCGCGGATTGGCGGAACGGATACTGTCGATCGCGCCCTCGTAAACCAAAACGCCTTCCGGATTGATCACGAAAATATGAGGCGTGGTTTTGGCATCGTAGAGACGTCCGACGCTGCCGCTTTGGTCACGCATGTAAGCCGTTGGCACCGCGCCGGTGCGGTCTTGCCACTCGACGACCTTGCTCGGCTCGAAGTCGCCCTGAGCGCCGGCATGGCCCGAGTTGATCGACAACCAAATCACACCTTCCTCGGCTGCCTCTTTCTGGAGACGAGGCATATTGCCGCTCTCGTAATGTTTTTTGACGAACGGGCACTCGGGATTGACCCACTCCAAGACGACCGTCTTGCCTCGAAAATCGCGGAGCGAACGAGGCTGGCCATCGATATCCGTCAGTGAGAAATCTGGGGCATCCATGCCCACTTTCGGTGCAGCAAAGAGCGGTGTGATCAGAGAGCCCAGAAGAACGATTCCACAAACCAAAGAACGTGTGAACGTAAGGGAGCGCATGGTCGAAAGTTAGTGAACAGATCGGCGTTTGAAAAGCGGTAAGGTGAAAATATTAGGGGCAATCCCAAGGGCTCCACGAATTGACGTTGCGAGGACCTAAGGTGCCACCTAGCGATCAGGCGTGTTGGGCTGGTGCGCTGACGTTTTTCGCGGAATCTGGGGCCTGTGGTATTGGAATATCCGCAAGTCCGCCTTCCGCCTGCGAGGGATGCAGGGACGCTGCCCGTGCCAATCACCTTCCGACTCGGGCCGGGGCGGAGAGACGCGCTGCGAAGCGTCCCTGAACTGGAACCGCGCGCTTCGTTTTCGGCAGGTGTGTCCGTTGCTCCAGGCCGATGGCAAAGGTGGACTCGTCTGCAGTGTCGATACCGCTCAAGTCAGGCCGTTCTGGGGGCGAATGCTCGCTTGGCAGGGCGGGGTTTTAACCGCGGGATTCCTGATCGTCACCCTCACCCTGTTTGCCGGTCTGCGTCGGGTCGGCTATGACGTGTCTTGGCTCGATATCGCGTGGCCCGGACGATGGGAACGGATCAATCTAGCCCGAGCCGACTACTTCTACCACCAGGCCGTGGAAGCATTTGGCGAACGCGACATCAGCACCACGGTTTCGGCCTTGTCGTTGGCTGCCCAATACAACCCCGATCACTTCGCGGCCGGGATGATGCTCGCGCAAATCTGCCAAACCGCCCAGCCCGAACTTGCGAACCGCACCTACGCGCACCTGCTCGAAGTCCACTCCGATCGATTCGGAAGCCTCGCGCCGATTTGGTTTCGCTCCCTCTTAAACCGGGGCGACTTCACGGCGATCGAGGCGCTGGCCGGAAAGGCCCTCCACGCCGATCCCGACCGCACCGTCACGTGGTTGCACGCGCTGCTCTTTGCGAATTGGCATACTGGCCATGTGGATACGATCCCGCTGCTCGTGGCCCAACCCGACGGCTTGGATCCCCTCGCCCGCCAGGTGCTGACGATGGAACAGCAACTTCGCGCGCTCTCTTCCCTCAACGAGCAACGTGCGTTCCTGCGCCACGTCGATGGGGCGGCGCCGCTCCCTTCCTACGAAATCCTCTACCGCAGCCGCCGTCTCCTCCAACTGGGGGCCGCCACCGATGCATTGGAATGGTTGGCTGAATATGGCGCCCCCTTGAACGACCGTGATCGGATCGCGGTGCAATTGGACGCCTACGCCACCCTGGACTACACGCGATTGCGGAGGGCACTGCTCGGACGTTTGCTAGGCTTGGCCGGCGAGCCCGCGATCATCGATTTGGTTTCAGCACATCTGATCCGTTTTCCGAACGCGGAGATCTTCCACGAATTCCTGGGACGAACCCGCCTGCTCGACGACGATACCGAACCGGCCGCCTCGGATTATCCGGCGCTGATCACACTCTATTGCGCGGCCGCCGCGCATGCCGACGGCCCTGCCCTCGCCGCCATCACCGACCGAATCAAACGTAGCACCGGATCCAATTTCCATACCCTCGACGCCGTGCAGCATTACTTTGAGGCGGGCGCTCAGGGCCCGATCGGATCGGTGGTGCCCATTCTCAATCCGCCGAATCTCGACGTCGTTTACGCGCTCTTCGACCGCTTCACGCCCAGCTCTCCAGAGAAAACCGGAGAACGAAAGGCGAACAATGATCGGCTGACCACCCGCGCCCGCTGACCACCCCCCTCGCAGCCATGCCTTTACACCTCACTTCCACCGAACGCCGAGCGATCAGCGTGCTCGCCTGCTTGATTGTTTTGGGGTTGATCGGGCTGTGGTGCCTGTAGTTCGGAAATGAATTCGCCCGATATCGCCGAAAGGATTGCCAGCAAAACTCCCGATCTATCGCATCCTCTAGCGGTATCCGCCCGTAACATATGAGATGTCAGCCTGCAGCAGCCCTCCATTCGGTTTCAGCCAAGTTCTTTGGCCGCTGCCGAGGACTGCGCCCCGCGGGCCAACCGTCCGTTTTGTCTCAATGAGCGCCGCCTCGCCCGCACCCAATTCCTCCGGGGCAGCCACCGCCATTGTAGCCGCCGACATTGCCTTGATGCAACGCGTCGCCCAGGCCGATCAATCCGCCTTGGGCGAGCTTTACGACCGCTACCACGGCGTGCTTTTCGGTCTCGCAGTGAACATTCTCCGGGACGGCGCCGAAGCCGAAGATATCGTTCACGACGTGTTCGTCGCCGTCTGGAAAAAGGCGGCCGAGTTCGACTCCAGCCGCGGTGCCCCCTTTTCTTGGATCGCCACGCTGGTGCGAAATCGATCCATCGACCGGATCCGTATGCGCCGGCGCCGCGGCGAGCTACTCGACCAAGCCGCCCCAACCGACCTCCCGCATCAAGTCGAGGGCGAACAGACCGACGCCGCCGCCGAGGCCGAGGCCAATGAACAAGCCCTTGATGTCCGCCGCGCGGTGGACACCTTGCCCGAAGAACAACGCGAGGCCTTGATGTTGGCGTTCTTCAGCGGTTTGACCCAAAGCGAAATCGCCGGGCGCTTACACGCGCCGCTCGGCACGGTCAAAGCACGCATCCGGCGGGGATTGCTACGCCTGAAAGACCTCGTGGGGGTGCGGCCATGAAACTGACGAACGAACAATTTGAGGAGTTGGCCGCCTTGCATGCCCTCGGGCTGCTCGAAGGTGCCGAACGCAGCCAGTTTGAAACCGCCATCGCCGACGACGCCGCCCTGCGCGCCCGTTTCGACGCACTCGTCGAGGCCTCCACCGCCCTAGCCCACACCGCTCCGTCTGCGGCGGTTTCGGCGGGATTGCGTGATCGCATCATGGATTCGATCACGACGGAGCCGCAGAGCCCGATCACCCGGGTGAACGAGACGCCGGAATCCGCCGAGATCATTCGGCCGAACTTCGGTGGGTGGCTGGCTTGGGGCATCGCCGCCGTGCTCGCGCTATCGACCGTCGCGATCGGGACGAGTTACCTGAAAACCAGCCGCGCACTGGCCGTGGAACGCCAACGCGTCGAGCTCGCCGAAATCGAACGCCAACAACTCGAACAATCCCTCGAAGCCGAACGCCTGGTCGGCCGCCAACAGGTTGCTTCCATCAACGCGGCCTACGCGCAAATCGCACTGCTCGAGCAAGAGTCCGATATCGCGCAGCTCAAAATTTCCTCATTGGCCTCGCTGTTGGGCGACACCCCTGAGGCGCAGGCCATCGCGGTGTGGAACCCGCTGCAACAAAAGGGCGTGCTGACGGTGAGCAAGCTGCCGGCGCTCGCCGCGGACAAAGATTATCAGCTTTGGGTCGTCGATCCCGACTATCCGAACCCGGTCGACGGCGGCGTCTTCACGGTCGATCCCGCGACGGGCGAAGGGCGGATCGAGTTCTCTCCCGACAAACCCATCAAGCAGATCGCGAAATTCGCCGTCAGTCTGGAGCGTAAGGGCGGCGTGCCAAAGGCCGAAGGCCCGATGGTCCTGCTGAGCCTGTAACCCGCGCCCTCCCGAGCCCGACTTCCGCTCTTGCCTCCCGGTCCCTGCGGCGGGAATCTGCGCGATTATGGTCATCAAACCCAGAGTCCGCGGATTCATCTGTATCACCGCTCACCCCGAGGGCTGCGCGGCCCATGTGCAGGAGCAGATCGACTATGTGAAAGCCCAAGGAGCGATTTCCGGCGCGCCGAAAAAGGTGCTCGTGATCGGTTCATCGACCGGCTTCGGCCTCGCTTCGCGCATCACCGCGGCGTTCGGCGGGCAAGCCGCGACCATGGGGGTCTTTTTTGAGCGCCCGTCCGAAGATGGCCGTCTCGGCACTCCCGGCTGGTATAACACCATCGCGCTCACCAAAGCGGCGCGTGCAGCCGGGCTCTACGCCCGCAATTTCAACGGCGACGCTTTCTCGGTCGAAATGAAGGAGCAGGTCATCGCGGCCATCAAAGAGGACCTCGGCCAAGTCGATCTCGTCGTCTACTCGCTCGCTTCGCCTCGCCGCCAGCATCCCGACACCGGCACCGTGCACAAATCCGTGCTGAAACCGATCGGCACCACCTACAGCAACAAGACGGTCGATACCGATAAAGGCATCGTCAGCGACATCACGATCGAACCCGCCTCGGACGAGGAGATCGCCGATACCGTCGCGGTCATGGGCGGCGACGACTGGGAGCGTTGGATGGAAGCGCTCGACACCGCCGGTGTCATCGCCCCCGGCGCCACCTCGGTCGCCTACTCCTACATCGGCCCCGAAGTCACGTGGCCGATCTACAAGGACGGCACGATCGGCACCGCGAAGATCGATCTCGAAAAATCGGCCCGCAAGATCGACGCCATGCTCAAGGTCAACGGTTACGGCCGCGCCTTCATCTCGGTGAACAAGGCCCTCGTCTCGCAGGCGAGTTCGGCGATCCCGGTCGTCCCCCTCTACATCTCGATCCTCTACAAAATCATGAAGGCCAAAGGCACGCACGAGGGGTGCATCGAGCAGATGCAACGTCTGTTCGCCACGGAGATGTATGGCGGCAACGCACTGAACTTCGACGAAGGGGGTCGCGTGCGCATCGACGACCTGGAGATGCGCCCCGAGGTCCAGGCCGAGGTCGCCCGCATCTGGCCGACGGTCACTACGGAAAACCTCGAGACGTTGACCGACATCACCGGCTACCGTGCCGAGTTCCTCAAGATGTTTGGCTTCGGCCTGGCCGGCATCGACTACGACGCCGATACCGAGCCGCATCGCGAGATGATCTAGGCCGCCCGCCACGATTCGACTCACCACAAAAAAGGGGACCCTTCAACAAGGTCCCCTTTTTTGTGAAATGAGAAGAACGACAGCCGCCGCTTAGGCGCGAGCTTCGACCACCATCTGAATCTCGACGGTCGAGTCCTTCGGCAGACCGGCCACGGCGACGGCGGCGCGCGCGTGTTTGCCGATGTCACCGAAGATGGCGACGAGCAGATCGCTGGCCCCGTTGATCACGGCCGGGCTATCGGCAAAGCCGCTCACGGCGTTCACGTAGCCGCCCACGTAGACGACTTGCTTGACCGCATCGAGCGAGCCGAGCGCCGTCTTGATGTTGGCCAGCGAGTTGAGCACGCAGACCTTGGCGGATTCGTAGGCGGTCTCGACCGTTTGGGTGGCGCCGACCTGCCCGGCGTGGGTGATTTTGCCGTCTTTGACGGAAATCGTGCCGGCGCAGTAGAGCAGATTGCCCGTGCGCACGAAAGGCAGGTAGTTGCCGCCGGCGGCCGGGGCCGCGGGGAGTTCAAGACCGAGTTCAGCGAGTTTTGCTTCGGGAGACATCGCCGTCAGCCAAGGCCAATTCCCTCCGAACGCAAAGCGGAAGCGCAGACCGCGCGAGATTGTTGCCCATGGCGTGTGGTGTGCTCCAATGGCCCGGTGAATCTGCAAGCATGGCAAGCCGCCGCGACTCGTGACCCGGGCGCCGCCGCCCACGAATTTCTCCATCGTGCCCAACGGCTCACCGCCGCGCAAAAAGCCGCGATCTGGGCCTGGCAACCGACCGAAGCCGAGCTCACCCAACGCATCGCCGCCGGATTGGCCGGTCCTTTGCGCGGTGCGCCCTACGCGTTGAAAGATTTGTTTCACGTCAAGGGCGTGCCCACGCGCGCCGGCGGTAAACTCCCGCAACAGTTCGCCCCGCCCGCCGAAGCGGACGGGGACTTGGTGATGTCCCTCACGGCCGCCGGCGCGGCGCTCGCGGGTAAAACACATCTGCACGAATTCGCCTACGGGCTGACGGGCGAGAATCCCCACTACGGCGACGTCGATCATCCCGCGTTTCCCGGTCGCACCAGTGGCGGATCGAGCAGTGGATCGGCGGCGGTGGTCGCCGCGGGCATGGTTCCCTTCGCGATCGGCACCGATACCGGCGGCTCGATTCGCGTGCCTGCCGCGTTTTGCGGACTCTTCGGACTGCGTTTTACGCCCGGACACCGCTGGATGAAGGATGGGTTTCCGCTGGCCCCGAGCTTTGACACGGCGGGCTGGATGACACGCACCCGCGAAGACATGCACGCCATCACCGACGCCGTCGTCGGGCTCGGCGAGATCACCCGCGAACCGCGCGGCGTCTGGCTGGGTTGCGATGCATTGGATGTCGCGATCGCGCCGGACGTAGAAGCAGCATTGCAAGCCACGGCCGACACCTTGGCGCCGCGGGCGGACGCGGCGGTCGGTGGCGAGTTTTCCGCCGCCTGCGCCAGCGGTGCCCAAACGTATTCTGTCCTGCAAAGCATCGAAGCCTACGCGGCGCATGAAGCCTGGCTCGACCGCTATCGGGAGTGCTACGGGGCCGGGGTCTGGCGCCTTATTGACCGCGGCCGGAACTGGACCGATGAACAACGCGGCTCCGCCCAAACGTCACTCGCGGGCGTGCGGCGATTCTGGTCCCAATTTTTCCTCGGCCACGATTTTCTCGTGTTGCCCGCCAGTCCGTTTCCCGCGCTCAAGAAAGCCGATTGCACTCCGGAAAATCGTGCTCGTCTGCTCACGTTGACGGCCCCCGCCAGCCTCGGCGGTTTGCCCGTGCTGACGGTGCCCGTGCCCCTCAAAAACGGGCTCACTACCGGGCTTCAAATTATCGTCAATTCGCCACACAGTCCGGTCATACCGTGGGCCTTGCGACGGTGCGCAAACTGCTATGACGTCGCCTCATGATTCGCGCTGAAACCGCCGACCACTGGATTCTCGTCACGCACCCCGACCATGCCCACTTGGCCGGTGAGTTTGGCGAAGCCTGGGGCAACGACCAATTCGCTCCGCCCGAGCCGCTCGCCGATGTGCTCTACGCGGTCCATCATCACGACGACGGTTGGAAAGCCCGCGACGCCGCCCCCAACCTCACTCGCGACGGCAAACCCGAGGCGTTTACCCGTGCGCTGGTGGGGGCTTATTCGGCCTTTGAGGAAATCGATCTGCCTAACTACCTCAAAGTTCGCGGACAAGCGACCGCCGCCGTCTCAGCCGAAAATCGCTACGCCGGCATTGTCACCTCCATGCACACGGTAAATCTGCTCACCGAGCAGGCCGACGAATCGACGATCCGGCCGGAACACCGCACCGCACATCGCTCATTTGTGGCGGAGCAGCAGGCGTGGCAGACCGTCGAAGCCGATGCGCTCGGGGCTGACCCCGTGGCACTCCAACGCGCCTTCGAGTTTCTGCAGGCCTGCGATAACCTGTCTTTGATCGCCTGCTCGGGCTACGCCGAGACCCGCGCCCTTCGCCATACGCATCCGGATCGGTCGGGCGAACGCCACACGTTGACCTGCACACCGGTCGCCGCGGGAACGTGGTCGGTGTCACCGTGGCCGTTTCGTGAAGCCAGCCATGCGTTCACGGTGGATCGGCGCAGGGTGCCAAAATCGAACTGCTCATCGCTCGAGACTTTCCGGGCCGCCTTCGCCGCGACGGCGCCCGAGCCGATGACTATCCATCTCGTTCCCGCGATGGCCTGATTTTCGCTAGCGCCGTATCCTACCTATGCTCAATCGATTCTTTAAGCTGTCCGAACACGGCACGACGGTGCCGCGGGAGATTCAGGCCGGTATCACCACATTCGCGGCGATGGCCTATATCCTTGCCGTCAATCCCAGTATTTTGGCGGACACCGGCATGGATCGTTCGGCTCTGGTCACGGTAACCGCGCTGACCGCCGCCGTGAGCACGGTGCTGATGGCTCTGCTCACCAATTATCCGATCGCGCTGGCGCCGGGCATGGGCATCAACGCGTTTTTCACCTACACGATCTGCCTGGGCGCCGGAGTGCCGTGGCAAGAGGCGTTGGGCATGGTGTTCGTTAATGGGGTTATTTTCCTGCTGCTCAGTGTCACCGGAGTGCGCGAACGCATCGTCAAGGCCATCCCCTATTCGCTGAAAATCGCCATCACCTGCGGTATCGGTCTTTTCATCGCTTTCATCGGCCTGAAAAATGGCGGGATCGTCGTGGCGAACTCGGCGACCTACGTTTCGCACGGCGACTTTGCCTCGGGACCGGTGGCGTTGTGCCTCTTCGGCATCCTGCTGACCGCAGTCCTCGTCGCCCGCCGCGTGCCGGGCGCAATCGTGATCGGCATCGCCGCCGTCACCGTGATCGGGCTTTTCGTTTCCAATGGCGCCGGCGGCACCGTGACCGCCAACCCTGGCTCGTTTTTTTCCGCCCCCGCTTCTCCCGCACCGGTCTTCTTCAAACTGAGTTTCGGTTTCCTGCAGGATTGGTCGACGTTCATGAAAACGCTGCCGCTGATCCTGACGCTGCTGCTGGTTGATATGTTCGACAACATCGGCACCCTTATCGGCGTCACGAAACGCGCGGGTTTCCTCGACAAAGACGGTAACCTGCCGAAAGCGGGCCGCGCCCTGCTGGCCGATTCGTCGGCCGCAATTCTGAGTTCACTGTTTGGCACCTCGACGGTCGTCAGCTACATCGAGTCAGCCTCCGGGGTGGAAGCGGGCGGACGCACGGGACTCACCACGATCACCACCGCGCTGCTCATGGTGTTGGCCCTGTTCCTCACGCCGTTGATCCTTGCGGTGCCGGCGGCCGCCACGGCGCCAGCCCTCGTGATCGTCGGGATTTTCATGATGCAGTCGGTCACGGAAATCACCATGGAAGACTTCCGGATCGCCGCACCGGCCGTCATCACGATTCTCGCGATTCCGCTGACGTTCAGCATCGCGGAAGGCATCGGTCTCGGGTTGATCAGCGCGTCGATCCTCGCCCTCACCACCGGCCGCGCTCGCAGTATGACGCCTTTTGGCTATGCTATTGCCGGAGTGTTCTTCCTGGAATTCTTCCACATCTTTCCGTTCAGCGGCTAAGCCGCGTCACCACTTCGTCCCATGCCTGAGCAATCGCTTCCCCCTATCTCCGTCGACTCGGTTCCGCCCGAGTTCCTGCCGCTCGTCACCGAACTACAACACGCCACCGGCAGCGTATTGCATCTGGAGAGCATCGATGATCGCCCGCTTTTCGGCACGACCCTTTACCTCGCGACCTGCTCACTCGACACGCGTTTCGGGGTGTTTCGCACGCACATCTTCCAAGACATCATCGACAAGCATTACATCATCGCGTTGGCCTACGGTGACATCGCCCACGCCGAGATGCTTTACACGCGGTTACACTCTTCCTGCGTGACCAGCGAGACGCTTCGTGGCTGCGACTGCGACTGCGTGCAACAACTCGAAGGCGCGTTCAAAGTCATCGCCGAAAAGGGCAACGGCATCCTCTTCTACCTCATGCAAGAAGGCCGCGGCGTCGGTTACGTCGGCAAAGCCCGTGACCGCATGATGGTGCAGGCGTCCCTCGACCAGTTGTCCACCTTCCAAGCTTACGCCGCAATGGGCCTCCGCAAGGACCACCGCAACTACGACAACATTTCGCACATCTGCGCGCTGCTCGGGATCAAGGCATCGTTCACCGTCCTCACCAACAACCCCGACAAAGTCGACGCCCTCAAGTCCCAAGGCATCACGGTCGCCGGCACCGAAGCGCTCGAGTTCGAACCTTCCCCATTCAATCTGGCCTACCTCACCTCAAAGGCCGCCGGCGGACACATTCTCAGCCGTCCCGCCGAGACTCTCGTGAAACGCGCGCTGCCGCCCGAACCCGTCAAGACCTTCAAACCGCATGCGTTGCCCGATGCCAAACGCTTCATCTATTCGGCCAGTTACTTCCTGCCGATGAAGCCGGTCGACGACGATATCCTGCTCTCTGAAGATCAGTTCCGCACGCTCTTCAAAGAGAAGTCGATCGACCGCTACATGGCCGGACAAAACCCGCTCGTGCTGGGCTATCAACTGATCCGGGGCAACCGCTTCTTCGTTAAAATCGCGCCCAAAAACCTGCGGGCGTTTAACGAGGAGAACCCCAACGACCCGATCGTCGATCTGCTTACCACGCCCTATTGGTTTCGCGTGCACGTCTACTACGACATCGTGACCTCGCAGGACTTTGTCATGCTCACGCACGGCAACCCGCGCATTTACGACATTCCCGTGGTCCGCCTGCACAGCGAATCGCTCTTCAATCGCTTCCCGCTCCGCCAGGTCGAAAACCGCGACAAACTCAAACTCTCGGTCAAACACATCGTCACCTACGGCGTCGGTGCCATCCAGCTCATTCACAACGATGGCCGCGGCGCCGGCTTCGGCGCCCACGCCACCGACCGGATGCTCACCGAGACGGGGTATTCACTTTCCAGTGACGAGGCCTACCGAAAGCTGAGCGTCGGCTACGACAGCCGCGATTACGACGCGTCGATCACATTGCTCAAGCACCACCTGCTCGGCGACAAGATCCAGATGGTCATGAACTCGCCGTCCAGCTTGGTTAAAAAGCCGGAATACGCCATCGCGCTGAAAGACCACCGCTTGGACGTCGAGAGTTGGATCTTCCTCGATGACGACCGCGAAGCCGAGTAGGCGCTCGCGATACTTGCCCCACCCTCTCCGATGAACGCCGATCCTCTGGGCCTCGACCTGCTGTCTGCTCGTCTCGCCGCAATCCCCGGCATTCTCACCGAGATGCTGACGAAGGGACCGGCGCCGCTGCGGCCCGCCACAGCCGCCTCGCGCAGCTTCATCATCACCGGCACCGGCAGCTCCGAGGCGCATGCGCGCTACTTGGTGATGTTGCTCAACCTCTACACCGATCGCGCGGCCGCCTACCTTCCGCTCTCTGGCTTTGTCGACTCACCGCCGGGCGCCTTCGCGGGAAAAACCTTGGTCGTGTGGAGCCAGGGCGTTTCGCCCAACGCCCAGATCGCGCTCCGCCGCCGACGGGAATTTGCGCACACGGTGCTCTTCACCGCATCAACGCCGGCGGCCGCCGTGGCCGCCGGTAAACCTGATCGCGCCGCACTCTTGCAAGGCATCCTCGATGAAGGCGGCGACCTGATCGAATTCCCCCTCGCCGAGGAATACACCACGCTTATCCGTTTCGTCGGGCCGCTCGCAGGCTATTTGGCCGCGCTCCAATGCGCCGCACAATTCGACACCTGCCGCTTCGCCCCGCCCCGCCCCACCGACATTTTGCCGCTGCTCGAAGCGCGGCCGCCTGCGGATCTGCGAGAGGCGATGATTCGCCTGCCCAGCGCGTTTTCGCAGGGCTTCAACCTGGTCACCGCGGCCCCGATTTCAGACTTCGCTCAAAACCTGGCCTGCAAATTCATGGAAGGCGTCTACTGGGCGTGTCCGCCCATTTCCGACTTTCTGCAATTCGCCCACGGCCCCTTTCAACAGATGAATGCGCACCCCAAACCGGTGGTCATTCTGCAAGGGGGGTCGCCCGCGGAAGCTGAAATGGTCGACCGCAGCGTGCGCATGCTGCGCGAGGTGGGTCTGAGCGCGTTCGTCGTTCCGGTGGCGGCGCCCGCCCTGTATTCGATATTCGGATTCGAAGCCGCCCTCAATGCCCTGGTGTTTGACGTCATGCGCCACCTCCGGGTCGACCAGGTCAACTGGCCCGGCAAGGGCCGGGACGATTTGCTTTACGGGTTCTGCCCCGACGCCTGAGCAGCCGGCGGCGTCTTCGGCATAAAGCCGTCGAGCAGCAGCGCGGTGATGCCGCCCGCCGCGATTCCGGATTCCAGCAACGACCGAAAAAAACCGGGTAACTGCCCCACCCATTCCGCTTGGGAGGGCACGCCCAATCCCACCGCCAGCGACAGCGCCACAATCAGCCCTTCACGCTGGCCAACGCCGCGCGCCGCGATCAGGCGGAATCCCGAAACCGCCACCAAACCAAACAGCATCAAGGCCAACGCTCCCAGCACCGCCGGCGGCATCGCGGAAATCAATCGCCCCACCAACGGAAAAAGCCCAAGCCCGGCCAACATCACCGCCATCAGCGGACCGATTCGGCGGCTCGCCACTCCCGTCAGCTGGATAACCCCGTTGTTCTGCGCATAAGTGGTGCTGGGAAAACCGCCCAGCAACGCCGCGCCGAAACTGGTCAACCCATCGGCCAAAACACCGCCACGCAACCGGCGCCAATGCGCGTCCCCTTCCGTCTCCAAGCCCGAAAGCTGCGCCGTCGCCGTCATGTCGCCCATCGCCTCCAACAGGGATACGAGATAGATAAATGCAAACGGGAGCAGCATGCCCGCGCGCAGATCGAAACCAAACGGTAGCAGATGGGGAATCGTCACCCACCGCCCGTCCCCGGGCGGCACCGGGGGCAGCCAGCCCGCAACGGCGCAAACGGCGTAGCCGGTTGCCACGCCGGCCAACACCGCCGCGAGGCGCCCACGGCGACCTCCGAATGTTTGCACAAGGATAATCACGGCAATCACGACTCCGGCGACCAGTCCTCCCGCCCAGCTTGCCGCGCCCGCCACCGGCGGCGCGACGATTCCGAACATCGCCGACGGAATGAGCGACAGGCCAATCAGCAACACCACGATGCCCGAAACCAACGGCGTAAACACGCGCCGCAATCGCGGAAGAAACGGGGCCAAAATGAGCTGCACCGGCGCGGTCACCAAGGACAAGCCGAGCATCAACGCCAAACCACCGGCTTGCCCGGCCAAGATCAAGGGCTGCAGAAAGGAGAAACTCGTGCCGGTCACACTCAACAACCCCGATCCCACGACACCGCACCGGCAGGTTTGCAGCAACGTGCCGAAGGCCGAAGCCAATAACGCGAGGCTCACAAAATACGCGGTTTGGTCAGGTGTGAAGTTGAGGATGCCCGCCAAGATCAAGGGTGGCGTGATCGTGCCCACGACCATGGCCGCGACGTGTTGCACACTCACCAAACCAGCCGCCCCCCACGGCAGTTTATCCTCCAATCCATAAACCAGAGACGACGAGGAGACGGGCATGGCGGATCGGGGCGGGAAACTCACGCCGTCGGATCAGCAGCCCGCGGGCCACCCGTGAAAGCAACCTTGCAGTTACCGCATGACTTGCCCGTTGAAAGCGGCGGTCGCTAGGATCGACCTGCGATGTCCCACCATGTTCTGCCCGCTCACTTGGAGCTCCTTTTTTCCCGACCGGAAATCGAAGCACGATTGCAAGCACTGGCGGCGGAGATCACCGGCTGGAGCAATGAAGCCCGCGCGGTCACCGGCCAGCCTTTGCTCGCGATCTGCGTGCTCCGCGGCGGGGTGTTCTTTTTCTCCGATCTCTTGCTTCGACTGGGGTGTTCGGTGGAACCAGGATTTTGCCGGGCGTCCAGCTACGGCCGAAACCAAAACGAGCAACCGGCCGACGCGCTAAACCTGGACCTGGGCGGACTCGAGGTCGCGGGGCGCGCCGTGGTCGTGGTCGATAATATTTGCGATTCGGGGCGCACGTTTGCGGTGTGCCAACGCGCCTTCGAAAGCGCGGGCGCCGCGTCATGCCGGTCCGTCGCGTTGGTGCATCGCCTGCGGACCGATTCCTCCCACACGCCAACCGCAGCCGGGTTTACCTACCCAGGCACCGAGTGGTTGGCCGGATACGGCCTGCGTGATCGCGGCGAATGGATGAACGCCCCAGAGGTCTATCGGGTCTTGGAATACCCCCGCAGCGCATGCTGAGCGCTCCGACAGAAGCCCCCGCGCAAGAAGAGGGCAGCGCCGCCCCGCGTTCATCTCGCGACCCGTTTCCCATCCAAACGAAAAACCGCCGATCCCCAAGGATCGGCGGCGTGGTGTATGACTAACCCAGAGACGGATCCGCGGGCGGATCAGAATTTGTATTTGACGGTGAACTGTCCCTGCGTGCCGGGTAACGCGAGGATCGACCCGTTACCGTAAACGGCATTCGGCGGCGCCCAGTTCTCTTCGTCCGTCACGTTCGTCACGCTCAGCTTAAACATCCAATCCTTGTAGGTGTAGGAGGCGCTGGCATCGATCGAGTATTGCCACGGAATGACGAGCGTTCCGGCGTAGTTGTTATTGATCGGGCTCGTGACGAGTGCGTTGGCCGTGAAGCCAAAACCATTGTCAAACGTGTAGGAAATCAAGCTGTTGAAGAGGCTCTTCGGCAGGCCGGAAACGCGGTGCGTATTGGCATAGTCGATACCCTGCGTCGGCAACAGATTGGTGCCGCCATCGGACTGGAAGCCCGGTGTCACGGTGGCATCGGTCGCCGAGTAGGAGAAGGTTCCGTAAAAGTGCTTGTTCGGCTGATAGTTCAGCTCGAGTTCCAAGCCCTTGCTTTCGAACTTCACGATGTCGGTGCTGCTGGTCGTCTTGGCCGTGCGCTCCTGTTGATAGACGGCAGCGTTCATGAACAGCTTGCCCTCGAGGAAGCTGTGCTTGGTGCCCACCTCGTAAAGCGTGCTCGGCTGCGTAAAGTTCTCCTTGTCCAGAAAGTAGTTGCCGGCCGCGTCTTCGCCCCAGCCCGTGATACCACCACCGTTACCGACCGCACCCGAGGTGTTCTGGCTGTAGTTGTAGGTGAAGTAGACGGTGGAGGTCTCGGTGAGGCTGTAAACCAAGCTGCCGTTTACGTTCGGGATCGCGACATCGATATCGTCTTCCGCCGGGACGGGCGGCAAAGGCTCTTTCACATTGGCGTGCATGAAGTCATAGCGCAGGCCACCGATGATCGAAAACTTCTCCGAGGCTTTCCAGGTCGTTTGGACAAACGGACCGGCGGTGTAGGCGTAGCTGTCGTTGGTATCGCCGTTGATGACACCCTGAGTGGCGTAACGACCGGGCCATCCGGGGACCGGTTGGCCGACGAAGCGACCGTAGAACGCATCGGCGTTATAAACGTCGATGAAGCTATGGTCCAAGGTGAGGTCCCACACGTTGGACGGCTCGAAGAAGTAATCATCGTAGGCCTTCGTGCGTTGGTAACGCAGGTCCAAACCGGTGTTTACCGAGAAGGCGTCCTTCTCGAAGATGAATTCGGTGCGGTTCTCGGCGAACATCGAAGGATCGATGATCTCGGAGTAGTAGTAGGAACTCAGCGTGTTCCGGGCCGTGTAGCTGGCGAACGTCGTGTTCTTGACCGTGAAATCCGGACTGCTCTTGAAGGTCTGAATGGCTTGAGCGTTGAACTCGCGACCGGTGGAGTGATCTCCGGGCTTCAGCAGGCGCGTGTGGCGATTGATCGTCACGGTCGGGCCGTAAGCGACCGTGTTGCCGCCATCCAAGACATATTTGGAATTCTGCGGGTCCGAGGGCGTGGCGCCGGCGCCATTGTTGATGTTGATGCCGGTCACATAGGTGCCGTTGTCGATCAAGTCTTGGGTCGGGCGATTGATACCGAAGTTCTCCGTATAGTTCGCCCAGAAAGCCTGCGCATTGATGAAGAGCTCGTAGTTGTCGCTCGGACGGAAGGTCAACGCACCGTAGATCGAGGTCGTGGTCTTGTTGCCGTCGTTGTAGTAACCTTCGGAATCCTCACCGGAGTAACTGATCCGGTAAGCCAAGGTGGGCGAAATCGGGCCGCCGAAATCCACCGTCCACTTACGCGTATCGTAGGAACCGATCGTCGCGCTGACCGTGCCTTTGAACGCGTCGAAATAAGGGCGTTTCGAAATCAAATCGATGAAGCCACCGACATACATCGACGTGCCCTGCACGGCCGTGGCCGGCCCCTTCACGATGTTGACGGATTCGACCGAGTTGAAGTCGATCGGAAGGCCGTTGCCATTCGACGTGATGCGCGAACGCACGCCGTTCAGAAACACGTCGGCGGATTGGCCGCGGATGCTGGCGTTGGAGGGCGCACCGAAGTTGGTCGTGGTGAACGCGCTGGAAGTGAGTTTCGAGAAATCCAGCACGCTCTCGATGCTGATGTCGCTCAACTGCTGACGAGAAATGATCGTCACGTTGCGCGGCACCTCGAGGATGTTGTCGTTGGTGCCAAACACAGAGTTGAACGGGCGCGAGGTCGGCAGGATCTGCTGCTCGATCGGCACGTCGCTCACTTCGAAGCTGTCCATCTTCACGACATCAGCGTCGGAGGACGAGGTCGGCTGGGCGACCAGAGGGACACCGATGACGGAGATAAGTGCTCCGGCAAGGGCGATGGGTTTAAGTGGCATAGTCATAGTTTAGTCGGGTGGAAAGCTCCAGCACGCCATGTGCCACTTGTAGCGAAGAATTTCATCCCGGAATGCCGCTGGAACAGGGGACACGCCCCGCCCCATTAGGCCTCAAAAAGCGGTAGCTGCGCCATCTGCGGCACCGTCACCAGCCCGCGGTCGGTGATGCGGATCTCCGGGATCACCGACAAGGGGATCAGGTTAAAGCCCATGTAAGGCAGCGTGCAGCCGGCTTTTGACCACGCGCGCTTCAACTTCATCGTCTGTTTCGCGACGACGTGCGCACGCTGGTCCGACAACAACCCCGCGATCGGCAAAGCCACCTCAGCCAAGACCTTGCCGCCCTTGACCACACACACGCCACCTTTGCTTTTTTTCAACGTGGCGAGCGCCAATTGCATGTCGGTTTCATTCGTGCCGGCGATGATGACGTTGTGCGCATCGTGCCCCACCGAGCTCGCGACCGCACCGTCCTTGAGACCAAAATCCTTCAGCAAGCCGTGAGCGACGTCCCCGGATTTGCCGTGCCGTTCGATAATCGTGACAAAGCAGAGCGCGTCGCGATCGAAGTGCTCCTGCCACGAAGACGCGACCGGGAGCTTCACCTTGTCGTGGAACAAAATGATCCCGGGCAATGCCGTGCGAATGGCGTTGGCCACCACAGGCGTGGTCGGTAGCGCAGGCGTCAGCTGCGTTTTCCGCGGCAACTTCATCGTGCGGTATGCCGCCCGCGGGTACTTGTAAGGTTGATCCAGGGCTTTCTCCAGGACCGGCGCGACCCGGCGATTTTTGACTACCAACTCGCCGCCATACCAGGTCGACTGCGGTTCCAGGGCGTCGTTGAGCAAAACGATATCCGCCCGCCGCGCCGGCCCGAGACCGCCGATCTCCGCATCCATGCCGAAGCGCGTGGCTCCATGCAGCGAGCCCATGCTCCAGCCGGTCGTCGTCGGCATCCCCGCCGCGACCGCCTCCCGCACCACCCAGTCCATGCCAAACAAAAACAGGTCATCGGCATCGCGATCGTCGGTGCAAACGCAGACCCTTTTCGGGTTCGCGCCCAGTTCGGTCACGGTCTTGATCGCCTGCGGCAACGAGTGCCACGGGGTCGTGGGCGGTCCGCCGCGCAGAAACACCCACACGCCGGCCTCCAAAAAATCGTCCGCGATATCGCGATCGATCGCTTCATGGGTGTCGTTGATCCCGCTGGCCGCGCCGGCGGTGACAAATTCTCGTCCGTAGATGTGACCGCTCACCGGTTTACCGCGCTTGATGGCTTCGGCGAGGATGGCGTGGCTCCGCTCATCTCCCATCGCGACCTGCACAAAATCCATTTTTTCGCCGAGCGCCGCGGCTTCCGGCCACTTGTCGAAAAGTTGCCCGATCTTGTCCGCGGTGAGGTCACCACCGGCCGTCTCGAATTGAGGCGAGGTCGCCGGCACCGTGCTCGGCACCGTCAGGAAAATATTGAGCGGCGCCCGCCGTGCGTCCTCCAACATCCACTCGATGCCGTCCGCATCGCACACGTTGCCGATCTCGTGGCTGTCGCAAAAAATCGTTGTGGTGCCGTTTAGCAACGCTGCCTCGGCATACGCACAGGCCGTCATCATCGAGCTCTCAATGTGGATGTGCGGATCGACCAGTCCGGGGGCCAAAATGCCGCCGCGAGCATCATAAATAACGGTGCTCGACTGTTTGCCCGCCCGAAATGTCCCCGAGGGTTTCACGGCCGCGATGCGTCCCGCCTTGATCCAAATTTCACGATCCGGCAGCACGCGCTCCGTGTAGGTGGAGAGCAGGCGGCCCCCCTTGATCACGAGGTCCGGCGCCTCTCGTCCCATGGCCACCGCAGCGAGCGTCCGAGTTAAGGTATGCAGCGGAGCAACGGAAAAACGCGTCAAAGGCATACCGGACAGCAAGCAATCGCGATGCCGCCGCCGAGCTTTTTATTTGCCGGGCTCCTCTCCGACTCACTCGATCGGCTCATGAAACGTATCGTTCTGTTCTGCCTCGGGTTAGTCTGTCTTTCAGTCGCCCTCCGAGGGACGGAAATCGAGGCGCGTTGGCGAGCGCTACGCGCCGAAGCGACTCCCGAACAACTTTACACGCTCCTCTACGCCCTGCCCAAAGGCGGGGATCTGCACCAACACGCGGGCGGCTCGAACCGCTCGGAATGGATGTGGGCAATCCTCACCGATCCCCAGCGCAACGGCGGCGATACTTACTACAGTCGTGTGCGCTTCACCGCCGCGCCGGACGCGATCGCCGCCACCGCCCGCTACCACACCATTCGACAGATCACCTACGACCGTCTCGACGGGACCACCCGATCGGAATATGTGCGCCTCACGGACCTCTCCCCGACCGAAAAGGACGG
>CAXBDS010000032.1:0-35577 GCA_963974355.1 uncultured Opitutaceae bacterium | reverse complement strand
CGTTCAATCAATGCAATTTCATGTCACTTGTGGCCGCCCCCTCCCCCTCGCTTCGGGCTCTGGCCGAGCTCACCGGATTCAGTCTCGCCACCGTTTCTATGGCTCTGCGCGACGACCCGCGCATCGCCTTGGCCACGCGAGAACTCGTTCGCCTCACCGCCAATCGCCAGGGCTATCTGCCCGACCCCGCACTCGCGCGACGCATGCAACAGTTCCGACAGCGCTCACGCGCTCCCCGGCTCCCGGTCAAGCTCGCCCACGTCATCGCTTGGGAAAACACGGCGCGCTACTACTCCTTCGCCCCGTTCCGTGAGTTCCGCGACGGCGCCGATGCACGCGCGAAAGAGTTTGGCTATGAACTCGAAGACTTTCACCTCCATGACCCTTCCATGTCCGCACAGCGCTTGTCGGATATCTTCCGGGCCCGCGGTATTCCCGGTGTCATTCTCCCTCCGATTCAATACCCGGAGGTCGTGCGAGCGCGGATCGCGAACGGGGATCCGTGGTTAAGTTTCAACTACACCGCCTGTGTCACCATTGGCCACACGGTGGGGCTCACCGGCGTCTCGCGCGCGGTGCACGACCATCTCGGTGCGGTGGAACTCGCCTGCCGGGAACTCCAAGCACGAGGCTACCGGCGGGTGGGACTGGTGCTGGATCGGGTGGTGCACGAACGCGTGCTCGGCCGCTGGCTCGCAGGGTGGGCGTGCGCCCACCTCAATCGGGCCGCGCCCCCGGCGCCGCTCATCTCGGCTGAGCTCGGTCGGATTCAGACCTTTGATCGATGGTTCAAGCGCGCCCAACCGGATGCGATTATCACCTGTGACTGCGATACGGTCGAAACGCAGCTTAAACGCCTCGGGCAGAAAACGCCCAAGGATATCGGCTTGGTTGATTTGCAATGGACCGCCCCAGCCCAGCCCCGCGATCGACCAGCGGAACCACGAGGTGGGTGCGACAGCGGTTGATATCGTGCTCGACCAAATCAATCGTCACGAACGCGGGGTGCTCCACGTGCCCAAGATCATGCTTGTGCCCGGCCGATGGGTCGAAGGCCCGACCGTGCGCCCGGTTTTGGCGCCCTCGCCGACTCCTACTGGACGAGCACCGCCGTCGTCGCGGAAGCCTGATTCGGATACGGATCGCTCACCAAAGCGTAAAGTTTCCACGCTCCAGCCCGGTCCGGCAGCCTGACCTCAAACACTCCGGGAGTGTCCGTCGGCCGCGACTCTAGTTTCTCGATGGTGTCCTTGGCGGGCCACGGCTGCTCCCGCAGGTTGCCGGCGAACGTCACCTGACAAGGGGCATTTTCCGCGTCTTCGTAGTCCACCCTCATCGCCACCCACGTTCCAGCCGGCAAGGCCTTCGCGGATCCCCGCACCAGAAAGGAGGAGATCACCGGCGGATAATCCAGCGGCGGTTGACCGGTAAATGCCTCACGTGTGGCCCAATATGACGGGCGATTCTTTCCCTCGATTCGCAGCCCTAACCACATGCTGGTGTGGTCCATTTTTCCCGAGCCGTAATGAAACACGAAACCCCCGAGGCAACCATCGGTCCCACGATGAGCTTCCAACAAATCGTGAAACCCCGGGGAAATGATGGCGTATTTATGAGCGTCGTCGGGCTCGATCTTCACTCCGTGAGCGCCGACCGGAGCCTCCCATTCACCCGAAGCCCCAAACTCGGTCACGAGGTAGGGCTTCGTCACGCCGAGCCGGGTGCGTTCACTAGGCACAGCCGCCGCGCCGTAGCCGTAGGTGTTGATACCGTAAAAATCGAGTGAGGGCGTGAACTTCTCCCACCATGGCCACGCGATTGACCAGGCCGAGACCGAACCAACCGGATGCACCGGATCGATGACTTTGGCCGCCTGCACCACCCGCTCCAAGAATTTCGCGTAGGCCTCCTTCCCTGCGTCGGTGGCGGTGTTGAGCACCACCTCATTGCCAATTCCCCAGGCCAGCAACGCCGGGTGATCATGATAGGCTTTCACCGCCGCGACCGCCGACGCGTATTGCGCCTCCATACCCGCCTCATCCGTGAGATAGTTAAAATTGTCGACCCCTTCCGCGCCCGCCCGTCCATGGCGCATCCAAATACCCAATACAACCTTCAGTCCGTGACGATGGGCCGCATCAAGCATGGCTCGCGTCTCTTCGCCCCCCCCCCAATTCCGGATCGCGTTCGCGCCCAGCCCCGCGATGACCTCAAGGTCCGCTTCGAGCGAACCGTCTTCGGCCGCGCCCGCGTAAGTGACACCGTGCACAAACCCCGTTCCCGCAGGAAATGGTCGCACGGCCGCGCCGGTGGCCATGAACCCACCAACACCGGAAACCCAGACCAGCCCGGCCAGCCGGACCCAGCGGGCCGATCTCATAAATGAACCAGGCATGGCGGAGAATCAGATGCGCCGACCAAGGGCCAAACCAGCCACCAGCACCAATCCGATCGGGAGACCGAGCGAAGCGGAGTCGGACCTCGCGGGGCCGCTGACAAAGGTGAGATTGGCTACGGCCGCACACTCGGCGGTCTCTCCCGCGCTGGGGGCTTCCGGAGGCGCCCAGCCGCTCCAACCGCCGGTTTTGTGGAAGATCGGGGACACGATCACCGGATCGTAGTTGAAGGCCGTTTTCTCCGGCACGGGCACCCAATACGCCGAACTCTGCAGTTGGTAAGTCACACCGGGCTTGAGCGTGACCGGCTCCGCCAAGGGTTTGGAGTTCACCCCGGATTTGGCCTCGCCGGTGGCAAAGATAATCTGACCCAGCAGAGTATCGGTGTCATCGTTCCACAACTGCACATACGGCGTATCACCACCTCCCAACGATACCCCAAAGAAACTCAGTTCCGTAACCGTAATCGCCGACTTCACGGTAAACGAGATTCCCACGTCACCGTAACCCGCCTTTTTGGTCTCGGCCTCCGGAACCCTATACAGAGCGGATTGAGCAGCCACGATAGAACTGGCGGCACCAAACAGGCAAGCGACCGCAAAAAGCTGAGAGACCATTTTCATAGGGCAAGAAGGGAATGCGCACGGGGACCTAAATCGCACTTTAGAGCGAAAGGAGGAAACTAGATCAAGCCATTGTTGCATTAAATTGCACATACAGACACCACAACTTGGCCAGGGAAGAACTATCGCGTTCTTGCGCGGAAACGGCAAAATTGCCCGCATTGCAGGGATGAGGTTTCCGTCCCTGACCACAAAAATGGACGTCACTTCGAGCCGGATGAAGCCGGCGCGGCCGCCCGATAGACCCGCACATAGTCCACCACCATCTCCTGCGGAAACACCGTCGTGCCATCGGGATCGCCCGGCCAACGGCCGCCGACAGCGACGTTGAGCAACAAGTGAAAACGCTGGTCAAATGGAGCCGGAAATGGAGCGCCATCGGTGCTCCATGCCGTCTGTGTCTGGTAGTGATGACCGTCGACAAACCAATGCATCGCCCCCGCTTCCCACTCGACCGCAAACTCGTGAAAAGCCTCTCCGAAATGCCCTTCGGCCAAGGAGTGCGGCGCGCCCGTGTAATGATGCTTCCGGCCCAGCGGGTCGAAGTAGTGCAGCGTGCCGTGCACCGTTTCCGGCAGGTGTCCGAGAATCTCCATGATGTCGATTTCCCCACTGTGCGGCCAAATGCCATAGTGGTTGTCGGTCGGCAGCATCCAGATGGCGGGCCAAATGCCTTGGCCAACGGGTAACTTGGCACGCACTTCAATCCGTCCACCGCACCAATCCCCCCGCTCGCGGGTGCGCAGCCGGGCGGAAGTATACTTTCGAGTGCCTTCGGGGCCGGTAAAGGTCTCCCGCTCCGCCCGAATCACGAGCTGACCGTCACGCACAAAACTGTTCTCCGAGCGGGCCGTGTAATACTGCAATTCCTCGTTGCCACCGCCCCATGCGTTGACCTCGTGCTCCCACTTCTCGGGGTCGATCTTTCCGCTCGAAAAATCATCGGACCAAATGAGTTGCCAGTCCGGTTTGACGGGGCGTGAAGCCGGAGGAAAAGGTGGGGTGGAAACGTGCATGGGGAGAGCAGCGCCGGGATGGCGAAGGCGTGTTGTTGCTGCAATTTTATGCAAATATTGCAACCCCGATCGTTTTGTCACCCTGATTTAGGGGTGGCATGACCAGTGGCTGACGGTCGCCCTAGGTCGTTTCTCCCTTGAGGAACGTGGACTGGATCAGGATGTGCCGACGAGGATCGGACAAGGCCGCGCACCGCCCTAACAGACGTGTCACCGCCGCCGCCCCCATATCCCGGTAGCGCACGCGCACCGAGGTGACTTGGGCGTCCCCCAAAGGCGGCACGATACCATCAAAACCGGTCACCGCGCAATCCTCCGGCACCCGCAGCCCCAAACGATGCAACTCCCTCACCAAGAAGTAGGCCTGATGATCAGCCGCACACATCCACGCCGTCACACCGCTTCGCACTTGCGCGGCCACCGCCTCCGCACATTCACCGATCGCGACCGGGCGCCCCGGCCAGGCGTTGATCGTTTGCTCCATCGAAAAGGGCAGATTCTGCCGGGCCAATCCTTCGACATAAGCCCCGAAGCGGCGCTGCGCCCAAGGCGTGGGAACCGGGTAGTGCCACGTTAAAAAACCGATGCGCTCGTGCCCTTGCCGTTGTAGATGCTGCACGAGGTTTCCCATCGCGCCGGCATGATCCGTATCGATGCAATCGACGCCCACCTCCGGATAGTCTTCCACGATCGCCACGCAGGGCATCCGGGACGCGAGACGCGCCACCACCGGCTCCGGAAAGGGATAAATCAAAATCACACCTTCCCACCGCTGCCCATGCACGTCACGCACGGCCCGCCCCCCCAGTTCGTGCTCCTTCGCTGCGGTCGGATCGAGATAGCGCACGTCCATCGCCGCTCCGATTGAGCGCAGGCGTTCGCTCACCCCCGCCAACATGTAGCCGCAGGTTTCCTCGGCGATGCGATCCGGCATCGACTCTGCCGCCGCCACCATCACGCCCACGGTCCCGACCTCGACCTCCGGCCGCTCCGGCGGGCTGCGTGGCGCCACGTAACGATAGCCCAACTGGGCCGCAACACGCAGCACACTTGCCCGGGTTTCCGGATTGATCGCGGGATGGTTGGAAAAAGAACGGGAGACGGAGGTGCGAGAGATGCCGAGATGATCGGCGATCGTTTGTTGATTTACCATGGAGACGAGTCGAGTCCCCGGGAGAGACGCAAAATTCCCGGGATGTGTGCATTATTTTTTGCACGTTTCTGCACAATTCTCTCCTACAGACCCCCTCGGCCCCGCTGTCGTGCATAAAATTGCATTGACGTATCAGTCCTTATGCACACTTATGCACATTGCCACGGAGCGATCCTTTCGTTCCATCACCCCTACACCCCTCACCCCTATGAACACTTCCGTTCCGCGCGGCGTCCTTTGGCGACGCCTCCTCGTGCTCGCGTCTCTGCCGGCTGCTTTTGCCGCCGCCCAAACCACGACGGATTCATCGACCGATCCGGACGACGAACGCCCAGAGATTATCGAACTTTCGCCGTTCACCGTAAACACCGCCCAAGACAAGGGCTACGCTGCGACCAACGTGATTTCCGGTTCGCGGATCAACACCCCGATCAAGGACATCCCGCTGCCGATCCAGGTCATCACCAGTGAATTCATCCGCGACACCGGCGCGACCGATCTGCGCAAGTCGCTATCCTACGCCTCCAGCATCACGCTGCAAAGTCAGAACGACCTCGAAAACAATGGCGGCATCGGCGGTATCCAGTCCGGCGCCTACGGTCCCGGCGGCGTCAACAACCCCGAGGGCGTGACGTCCAACATCAGCGGCACGCAGCTGAAGATCCGCGGCTTCATCACCAACAATGTGCTGCGGGATGGCTTTCTTCGCGGCAGCCCGAGCGACGCGATCAACATCGACCGCATCGAGGTCGTGCAGGGACCGAACGCCTTGCTCTATGGCACCGGTAACTTCGGCGGCGTCGTCGACTACCTGACGAAACGCCCCCTGCACCAACAACAAGGCTGGGCGAGCTTCGGCGTCGGCACCAACAACTACCTGCGCACCACCCTTGATCTCACCGGTCCGCTCCTCACCAACCAAGGTCTCGACTATCGGGTGGTCGGCGCGTGGGAATCCTCCGAGACGAACGTCGATTATCAAAAGAACTCGCACTATTTCATCGCGCCTTCCGTCCAGTGGCGCCCCACGAAAACCACCGAGATTCTCGTTTCCACGGAATACACCGACTCCGAACAGAGCGGCTATGGCTTCCGCGCCCTGCGCGCCGCCCAAGGCACCGGCGCCACCCCGATCAACAATGACCAATTGGAAGCGACCGGCTTTTATTGGCCCCCGGGCGCCAACCGTCGCACTTTCAACCTCAGCGGTCCCGACACGTTCAACAACCAGCAGCAGTCCAACTTCGCCCTCCTCGCCACGCAGCAATTGATCGAGGAGTCGGACATCCTGCCGCGCGTCGATCTGCTCTTCGGCTATAACCACACGAAGTATGACGTGCAGACCCGCAACGTCGATGGGGGCATCGAGCAGGTCTCCGTCGGCAATCCTGGCTATGATCTCTCGCAGACGATCACCATCACCTCCGTCGGCAACGGCCTCGGTGACGGCGTGACGCCCTCCAACACCAACCTCACCTACGGCACCTTCGACAACGAAGTGGTCAAATATGCCTGGAACAAAGCCAATTCCACCAACACCCGCGACCAGGAACGCATCGAGCTCACCGGTCGCAAGGCCCTCTTCGAAGGCCGCTGGTTCCAATTGGAGGATCAGGTCCTGGCGGGCTATTCGGAACTCTATAACAAACTCTCGTCAGAGAAGTTCGAGACGCTGCCCAACCTCTACAACTACAAGGCCCCCCTCGACCTCGACCCCATCCGCTGGGAGTCCCAAGGCGACGGCTCGGCGACGGCCGGCCTGTATCAGAGTGACCGCGACAACATCAACAAGGGCTGGGACAAGGCCTACTACCTGAACAATTTCCTTAAGTTCGGCAAGGTGGGCAACGTAGCCGACCGCGTCATTCTCATGGCGGGTATCCGTCGCGACACGACCGACAACTGGTCGACCGACACCTCGGTGACTGACCCCGGCGCCGGCAGCGTCGCCACGACCACCGAAAGCCGCGCCCTCCAGGCCAAGGTAACCTCCAAGCAGGTCGGCCTCATGCTTCGCCTCACCGAAAGCCTGTCGATCTACGCGCTGAAAGCCGATGGCTTCCAACCGAACTTTGGCGGCTTGCATGAAGCGCTGGGTGGCGCCCCCGTCGGGGCCGACACGGCCCGCAGCGAAGAAATCGGCCTCAAATTCGACTTCCTCGACGGCAAGATCTCGGGCTCGATCAGCAAATATAAGATCACCAAGAAGGCGTGGATCTCCTCCGGCTTCGCCACCCCCGCCCCGCTGGGTAATCCCCGCTTCGATCCGAGCAAGCCGATCGTCTACAACCTCGGCGACGCCAACGGCACCGGGTTCGAGCCGTTCCCCGGTTTCGTTTCGAACGGCCAGACCTACACGCCGAATGCCGCGCAGCAGGCCGCTTGGAGCGCGGCCGTCGCCGCCGGGGCCGTCACCCTCGTCTCGCCCATCACCGGCAAGAGCGCCAGCTCCGACAGTATCTACCTGAATGCCAGCATGCCGGAGGGCGCAGCCTGGATGGATGCCTTCTTTGCGGCCGCCGAGCCGGGCTGGGCGGGCTGGCCTTACAAGGGCAACGACATCAACGACCCCAACATCAACAACGCCACACTTGATGATGCCGCCTTCCAAAACGGGCCGCAACAAGCGGCGATCCCGGCCATCTCCGAGGCCTCGGGTTGGGATGGTTCGATCCTCTTCACGCCAAATGATCAATTGCAGTTCGTGTTCACCGGCTCCTTCGAAAGCAAGGTCGAGCTCATCGACAAGGGGAAATGGATCAAGTATCCATATCCTGAAGACCGCTGGGCCACGTGGTATTTCCCCAATGGCGGCTTCGGCCTAAAAGGCCAGACGCTGGCAGAAGCCTACACCGATCCGAGCGATACCTCGACTCGCACCAATACCGGCGTTTTCCCGGGTGACGACACCCCGCGCACGCGCCTGACCTTGTTCACCAACTACAAGTTCAAGGACACGCTCAAGGGCTGGGTCGTCGGCCTCGGTGGCGACTGGGCCGCCAAGCGCGCCTATTTCTCCGGGGTCACCCACGGCAGCAACCAAGTGCAGACCGATACGAACGGCGAACTCATCGTGCTCTACATGCCGTCGCAGTTTAAGCTCAACGGCTTCGTGAGAAAGGACTGGAAGAGCCACGGCTACGAACAGTCCCTGCAGCTCAACGTGGACAACCTCCTCAACGACACAAAACTCTACGGGTTGATCTACAACCCGCCGATCTCGGCCAAGATCACCTACCAGATCGCCTTCTGATTCCTCCCTCTCGAATCACCCCGATTCGAGCGGCAGTGACCCACCCGCGCATCGGATCTTCGTCCGGTGCGCGGTTTTCTTTTTCCACCCCTCGTCCTTTCCCTCCCCGCCATGCCTCCGTTTCTTTCTCCCGCTCGCGTTCGCCTTCACCTCGGCCACCGGAGCGGCGGCGCCCGATGCGCTTCCCCCCGCGAATGCTTTCGTCCACGTCGAGGGTCGCCAACTTATCGATCCGGCCGGCAACCCCCTGCTCCTGCGGGGCATCAACCTCGGCAACTGGCTGCTTCCCGAGGGCTACATGCTCGATTTCAAACGCACAGGCTCTCCCCAAACCATCGACACCGCCGTTGCCGAACTGCTGGGCGATCTCGGCGCCGCACGCTTTTGGCACGCGTGGCAGCAGACTTACATCACCGAGGCCGATATCCGTTTCATCAAATCGACCGGGGCCAACCACGTTCGCCTGCCCTTCAATTGGCGTCTCTTCATCACCGCCGATTATCCGCATCGAATGGAAGGCCCCGGCTGGGCCCTCCTCGACCAAGCCATCGCGTGGTGCCGCAACGCCGGGCTCTACGTGCTCCTCGATCTCCACGGCGCTCCCGACGGTCAGACCGGGGCCAACATCGACGATTCCCGCGGGCGACCGCTGTTGTTTGAAAGCGACGAGGCCGTCGATCTCACCGTCGCCCTGTGGGAGGCTCTCGCCCAGCGCTACCGTGCGGAAACGACCATCGTCGGTTATGACCTGCTGAATGAACCCGTGGCGCATATCTTCGACAAAGAACGCTATAACCCCCGCCTGCTGGAGCTCTACGAACGCCTCGTCCCGGCCATCCGGGCGATCGATCCGCACCACACGATCTTCCTCGGCGGCGCCCAGTGGAACACCAACCTCGCCATGCTCGGCGCCCCCATCGCGCCCAATCTCGTTTACACGTTCCACACCTACTGGGACCCGCCTCAGCAGTCCTCCATTCAACGCTTCCTCGATGTGCGCGACCGCTATGACGTCCCGCTCTATCTCGGAGAATCCGGCGAAAACACCGACGAGTGGATCGGCGACTTCCGCCGCCTGCTGGAGCGCCAGAACATCGGCTGGGCTTTCTGGCCCTACAAAAAACTATCCAAGTCCTCATGCTTCACCACCATCACGCCGCCCGACGGCTGGGCCGATATCGTCGCCTACACCGAAACGCCGCGCGGTGACTATGACCAAATCCGCGCGGCGCTCCCGCCGCTGGAAACCACGCGCGCCATTTTCGCCGAACTGCTTGAGCGTATCCAACTACCCGCGACGCAGATCAACGCTGGCTACCTGCAGGCGCTCGGCTTCACCGCCCCCGCATCCACGCCATAGATCGTCAAGCGAGCATGGGCCGCGGGAGGCCCCTCCGGCCGGCGTTCAATCGGGCCCACCGTCGAGCTGCCTTGGCCTACGCTTCCGGCGTATACTGGAGGTCCTTCGCGAAGGGATATACCTTGCTCAGATCGAAGTTCTGGTAGGGCAGGCCCTCCAGTTTGACCGTGCCGAGGAACGCCTCCGGCGGTTCGACAATGAAGATGGACTGGGCGTAGCCGTTGTCGTCAAAGCCGCGGCGAAAGTGCACGCGCGACTTGATGGCGATCACCTTGAAATCGTCCGGATTGATGCCGAGGCTGGTAATCGGTTCGGGTTCGGTGACCTGCACGAGGTAAGGGCTGATCACGAGAACGTTGTTTTTGCCGAACTTCACGCTCACCCAGAGCTGGCCCGAGCGCGCGCTCGAGGTCGACCCCTGCGCGTGCATGCCGCCGGTGACCGTGTTGACCGTGCCGACCACGCGCACCGGATCGCCGGCGGATTCGTCGAGCCGGCCGCCCACCAGATGATCAAACGCATCACCAACTTTCACGCCGTCCTTCCGCAGCTTCTCGATCAATAAACGATCGGCCACCGTGATGATCAGCGTATCCGAAAGATCCTGCTCGATCACTTGCCCGAGCAGCCAGGTCGCCGCCCCGGAGCGGTCGCTGTGATCCGCCAACACCACGGGGTGTTTGCCGGTGGCAAGCGCCTCCTTGGCCAACCCCACGCCGTCCGCAATCGTATGCACCGTGGTCGAGTTGACCAAGGCCTCCCTCAATCGCCAGGCCGAAGCCGCCATGTCCGCCGCGATGTGGTTGGCCAGCTCGGGATCACCGTTGGTGATCACTTGGAAACACATGCCGAGATCGGACACGTCGGACCACGGGAAACCGAAAAAGAAGTTAACGTAGACATCCGGCTCCCGCGCTTCCCACACCAGACAGCGTTGCACCAGATCCATCCACGGCGTCTTGCCCGTCCACTGCAACACGGTCGGCGTGACGATCGGCACCTTGCGGGTCGCGCTCACCGGCTTGAAGTCGCCGCGCACCGCTCGCACCAACGCACGAGCGGCCTGCATGCCCTGCAGGTAAGTGTCGTAGTGCGGGTAGTATTTCGTGCAGAAAGCAAAGTTCGCGTAGCGCAGAAAACGGTCGTCCTCGTTGCCATGCGGGTCGAAGGTGCCGGCAATAAAGGCATTCGGTCCCACGATCTCGCGCACCCGCCGGGCCAGATCGACTTCCGGCTCGTCGACCCCCCGCACCCCCATCGCGCCATGCAGCGCCATGTAGACCGCGTCAAACGGTCCGAGACCGCGCAACTCTTCCATCATCTTCGCGCTGAATTTACTGTAAGCCTCCTCGGTGATCCAACCGGAGGCCGTGCCCGTTTTGGGAAACAAGGGCGACTCGATCCCCACGATTTCCACGCCCTCGTATTCGCGGGCCACCTTGGTGAAGCCACCCATGTAGCCTTTCGGATCGATTTTCAGCAACGCTTCGCCGCGCGCCGGCGATCCTTCGTAGATGAAGTCGTCGTAAGTGGTGTCGTAGCTGAGAAACGTGACCGTCTCGTGGACGAAGTAGAGCGCGGCGATCCGGATGGGTTTACGCCGCGGGGAAGCCGCGGTCTGGGCGAGCGCCGGCGTCGCCAAACCGGCGACCGCGAGGGCGGATACTTGCAAAGCCTGACGACGAGTGAGGGAAGCAGTGTTCATGGAGAAAAGAAGGCGCCAAGATCCCAGGCACGATTGCCGGTCCTTGGCAAACTGAGTTGCCCACAGCCGAAGCCATGCCGCCCAAGGCCGGGAACTCCCCTAAATCACTCGGCAACCATTCACCGCCATCCAGACACGCTAGTCGGCCCGGACGTCAACGCGCGAAATGCGCCCGGATCGCGTGAATAGGTCGGCGCTGTCGACCGCATCCAGCCATGAACCAACGACAACACGCGAATCTCCCGTGGCCAATTCAAGCTCAAGCCGCGTCGCGGGGGCGCCGCGGCGATAGATCACGGGAACACCACAAAAAGTGAAGCCCAACATCCCGGCCTCGAGCGCGATGACCCGCGGCTTCCCGGTTCCGTCGACGAAAACAAACTCCGTCGGCGCCGTCGTAAACTCCCTCTCTCCCACGCGCCTCAGATCGAAGTGAACCGCGCCATTGAGAATCTCCACGCCCAGTTCGCCCAAACGCGTGATGATTTCCTCCTTCACCTGGCCCGTCATTCCCGGTTGCTGCGCACCAGAATGCCCCGGCGTGTGCGAGTAGGGATCGGTCGGAAACGCGCCGTAAACCTCCGGGGTTTTGTTAAAACCAAGACCGGTTCGCACATCGGTATAAGCCGCCCCCAACTGCGGCGCAGCCGGATCACCCGCCGCCTCCGCCGCCTGCCAATTTTCCTGCACGGCCAGCAACAGCTTGGAGACCATGTGCCAGTAAATACAGCCGAGACCTTCAAAGCCAAACATGCTGCCCGAACGCCCCGTGAACGAACGATGGTCAAACACCATTTCGTAGACGTCCCGGACCGCGTTCGCATCCGCCGCGACGGCCGCCGACCAACTAGCATCGGCCCCAAGCTCCTCGAGGCGCGCATCAAGCGGACCCGCGTTGACCAAATCAGGATGGAAGCGAACGTCGCCCGCCGTATCGCGGACGACGAGCCGCGTATCCCCCGCCGTCACCAGGGCGGACAGCAACGCATTGCCCGCCAACGCCTCCGGCGGAATCACGTTTCGCGCCAGAAAGCCCGGCAGGGTTCTATCCGGGTAAAGCAGGTAACTGTGCTGATCCGGCCGATACAGCGTGCTGCCCCGCATCGTCGCGAGCAACGACGCCGCTTCGTCGGGGGCCAGCACACCCGCGCTCAACACCGCAACCTGCCCCTCCAGCATCGGATTCAGATGCACAATCTCCAGCCCCGGCGGTGTGTCGGTAAACCGGAGCAAATTATATCCGTGATACAGGCCGTCGGGCCGCCGGTTGACGCGCAAAGAATGATCAACATGGCGCAATGCGACTGTCGTGAACGCGCGCAGGGCCGAGGGCGCCACGGCCACCCGCCCGCCATCCGCCCCGGCGTAACAGGCAGCCCGATAAACAGCACCGGCGGCGGCCAGTCGATCCAGCAGACTTCGGCGCGGCCCGGGCTGGGCGGCCGTAACCTCCGGCACCAGCGTCGTATCCTCCAACGCCGCGGTGACCGCCGCCAAGAGTCGAACCAATGGAGCTGAAACCTCCACAGGATCTTCGCCCAACGCCGGCCAAACGTCCTCCGCGCAGTGAGCCAGATAACGTCGCAAATAGGCCAGCGTCACGACAGACACGCCAAAGCCCACCAAAGCGTTATTGGCGTCGTTCCACTCCGGTCGCTGCGTGTTCATCCAGATGCCCGCGCCGGGCACGAAATTCGTCAGCCGGGTGAGTCCGAGCAACAAAAGCTTCTCCGTGAGGTTGACGTGCACAATGCGCCCTTCGGCATCGCGCCTCAGCTTGGCGTCGGTCCCGTCCGTCGCAACCCGCGCGAGCACCGCCGCATGCGCCGATTCGTCGAACGTGATGGTGGCCCGGGGGTCGCGCCGCAACGCATCGTAGTCGGAAATCCGATACGGCACGTCGGCGTAAGTGTAGGCCGCCGTGCGCAACCGGGCATGCAAACGTCCCGGGTGAAACCGGCCGGACCATTCCAGCAGGCGCAACAGATAGATCGTCTGATGATCGCCCCAATAACCGATGGTCGCCCAAGGATCCTCCGGCTCTGGCGCCTCCCACTCGAGACCAGCGCGCATCAGCCGATACGGATTGTAACCGTCGACTGTCGAAGCGTTGAGGAACTTCGTCACAATAGGCTCAAGAAAGTCCGGGTGACTCAGGCACAGGGCCTCCCAGTTCTGGAAGATGTCCCGCCAGTTCCCCTCGTAGTTCAGCACCTGTCGTCCCGCCGCATCGCGCAAGTGGATGTTGAATTTGTTCCATGGGCGGCTCGGGTCACCGTGCCGCCGGCTGAAGATGAGCGGCAGGTATTCGTCGCCGAGGCGAACCAAGTTAACGTCATCCGTCGCCGCGAGCGTCGCCCGCAAGGTCGGCAAATCCGTAACCTCGGGCAGGCCCGCCAACAGGGCGCCATGACGCGTCGCGACCGCCTTGTTTCTCTGTTGCACGAACGCGGCGAAATCACGCCCGGGCAGACGGTATCCATCCCAAAATACGCCGCCCCGCATGATGTTGAACAACACGTTCGCAAAGTGGTGCGCCGCGACGGTTTCATCCGCCCCAACCTGAAATCCATCCGACCGCCCTACCAAGGTGCGCAACTTGGCCGTCGAGGCATCCGCTGCCGCCTTGGTTTCCATTGCCGCCAACCGATCATCCGGCAACAAACTCGCACGCAACATCGCCACGGCGCTTTGATCCAGTCCGGTATCCGCCACCATCATCCATTCCCGCGTCTCGCCCGGTGCGAGCGTGATCGTGGCATGGAGCACATAGGTCGCACGGCCCCCCCGGCATCGACCATCCGGTCCCGGCGTCGCACCGTTGACGAATGCGATGAACGGCGCGTCAGCCAGCCAAAGCTCCGCCTCAGGCAGCCCGGTCGACCACACCGCCGTCGCGCGCAACGACTCGAGGGGGATCGCCTGGTCGACAATCCCACAAGCAAGCGCGAACACCGCGAGCGAAGTATCGGGCACCCGTTCCGCGGATTTGTAAGCGTCGGCAAGATTGCTGAACTCATTCTGCATGCGCGCGACAATGCCCGGCACCATCAGGTTGCGCAGACCGTCGGCCAACTCGACCGTGATCGGCTGATCAGAGTTGTTCCGTAGCACGGCCCGCCGCACCACGCCACGATCCCCGGCGGTCATCCACCCTTGGCGGAAAGCCAGCCCGAGCTCGAGATGAGACTCTTCCCACCACACCCGATCTCCCTCAAAGCTCTTGTAAAGATGGCGTTCGACCGGATGCACCCGCGGGGTGTGCGGCGCCAGCGGCTCCCACAACACCGTCCCGGCGCCCGTCGCGACCCTGAGCGCCGTGCAGGGTCCGGTAACGCCGGCATTGTCGTAGATCTTGTCGACCGTCGTGTAGGGAAAAAGCGCTTGGCTGGCATTGATCCGCCCGGTCGTAAGCGCGCCGTTGCTCGCCGCAAAGAGCCACCATTCCGACGACGATACCACATTCATGAAGAAGGTCGGCATCGTATCCACATGTGAGATACGATAGTAGCGCTCGCCGTCGAGGTCGACGAAGCCATGAATAACGCCTCTCGACGCGGGCGGGGTAGCGGACATAGGTGATGGAATCGACAGGCTCAGCCGCGGGGAGCGCGCAGGTAAGTCTGAATCGCGAGCGCGGGGATTTCCGTGCTCAACTCCTCCTCACCAATCACGAGGCGAAAAGCGACTGCCCTTGATGACTCGTTGTGGATCACGACAGCGAGCGTGCCGTCGGGATTGAGCGCCGCGACATGATGAAGCCCGCCAGCTTCGCCCTCCGACGCGACAATCTGCGCACCAGGACGAAAGTAGCGGCTAAAGTGGCCGAGGTAGTAAAAGGAGCTCTGGTAGATCGCCTCGCCTTTCTCCGTATCCACGAGCACCGGGGCATCGCAAAAATTGCCCACATGGTTGGGACCACCTTTAAGGTCGAGCGCGAGATTCCAATCGATCCAGCCTTCCACCCAATTGCGCAGGTCGCCGATGATGTTGCGCGCATAGCGGGCGCCGCGATCCCATTGACCAGGCTTAGCGCCCCCCTCCCAACACCCTTCGCTAAAGACGAAATGTTTGTCGGGAAACGCGGCGTGGAGATCGGCGGTCTGCGAGAAATCCTCGCTCATATACCAATGCAGTGCCGTGCCCCAAACAAAGGCAGCGGCCTTCGGATCCGAGAGCACCGCCGTCCCGCGCTCCAACAGGAGGTCACGGTTGTGATCCCAGACCATCAAACGAACATCCGCGAGACCGGCCTCAGCCAAAGCCGGCCCGAGATGATCGCGCACGAAATCACGTTCAGCCTCCGCCGAGTAAACGCACGACTCCCACACCTGAACCGCCGCCGGCTCATTTTGCACCGTCAGGCCCCACACTGGAATCTGCTCCTCATCACGCAGGGCAGTGATGAACTTCACGTAGAAACGGGCCCACGCATCGCGACAGTCCGGACGCAATTCACCCCCATGGCACATCTTTCCGGTCGTCTTCATCCACGCGGGCGGACTCCACGGCGAAGCGAGCAACTGCAACTTGCCTCCCGCGGCGGCAAAGGCCTCGTGCACGAGCGGCATAACCCACGTGCGCATGGGCTCGAGTGTGAATTCCGCCAAGTCGAAATCCCCCGGCGTCTCGTCGAGGGACCAAGTGCTCAATGAAAAGTCGCAGCTGTTGATGTGGGTCCGAGCGAGCGTGTAGCGCAGTCCATCCGCCGGATCAAAACAGCGGGCAATCACGCCCGCCCGGGTCTCCGGCGAAAGCTGCGACAGGGCCCAGGCGGCCGATTCCGTCAACGCGCCTCCGAATCCGAGTATCGTTTGGCGAACGGCGCGCAGATCCACCACAATCACCGGGGTGGCAGCTGTATCCGTCGGAGCATACGCGCGTTCACCCCACGGGTTCCCGCCCGAAAAGGACGTTTCAACGATCGTCCAGGTCCACGTCGCGGATTCGGTTGCAACCAGAGTTGGGGGTGTCATCGAACGAGAAAGGGAATGTTATCCGCGCTGCCGCCGCCCTTGCCGTCGCGCAAGTAGAGGAAAAGTCGATACGCCCCAGGTTTGGACGGAATGCGAATCTGGGCAAAATGATCTTTGGTCTGCACAATGCATTCCGGGAAGGTCGGCGGCGCCGCCTCGGCATCACCCCCGGACTTGCGATCAGTGCTCTCGGCCACGACCTGCCAATCGAAGGAGAGGGTGTCACCGTCCTTGTCGTCCACCTCGGCAGAAACCGTGTGGAGCGAACCGGCCGCCACCCGGCCTTCGGCAAAATCCGTCTTTATCGATTGGATACGCGGGCTGCGATTGGCGGGCCACTCGCCGGTCCAGGCATACGCCATCGCGTCGACCGTCGGCATTTTTTCTCCGGTCGGCAGGAACATCCCATACCACGTTGCGGTAGCCTCCTGCTTGTGACCCCAAACAAAACAAAACGTGCCCAGGCAACGACCGCCGCCATCTTCCATCACCGTGGAGTGAGACGAGTAATAATTGCCGGCTTTGGTCTTGCTGGAGGGCTCGACCGGCGCGCCCCACGACGTCTTCGCGACCTCCCAGTGCCCGAGCGGGCCAAACTCGGCGAGGATGAAAGGTTTGGTGTAGCCCACATCGTTGAGTGCCTTGCCCACGCCGCCGGCGCCGCCGTAGGCGTTGACGCCCAGAATATCCAACGCGGTGTAGTTTTCTTTCAACGACAGCACCTTCGAAGCCCCGGCGCCGGCGATAACCGTGCAAACCGGATGGTTCGGATCCTCGGCCTTGATGATCTCCGCCAACATCTGGAGCTCCTTCCACACCGTGGGATTACGGCCGTCACTTTCCGGCCCTTCCATCTCGTTACCCAACCCCCAGATGAGGATGGCAGGATCGTCTTTGTATTTCCGCACGGCCGCTCGCACCGCGTCGCGCTGCTGCTTGACTTGCGCCGGATCCCGATAGTTGAAGCCGTGCCGCTCGTGCCCAATCCAGATCCCCGCCATGATGGTCAGGCCCAAGTCATTGCAGCGCTGGAGCAACGTCTTTCCGTCCACCTGCTGATCGAGTTGCTCGATCCCCCACGTCCGAATCGTGGTGCCACCGATCTCTTTCAAAAGCTCGAGATGCGTGGACCCACCGGCGCCATGCATCACATAGGGTTGCCCGCCTCGCGTAAGACCGAATTTGCCGCCACCTTGATCGACCACTTTGACCGCCACTGGACGGGCCGAAACGCCCGCAGCCAGCGTCAAACCAAAGAGAAGGGCGACACACCGACGCGAGGCCAAGGCAACGCCTGGCCGAAGAGGGGTAATCAAACGCGACATGACCACCAAAGTGGCGGGCTGCCGCCGGCTTGTAAAGCTCAAGATGTGCATAGAATTGCATTGTTAGGCATGAGCACAAGCACCCGCCAGACCCCGGAATTGTCCGCTTGGAGATAGTGCAAAAACGTGCAATCTGACGCCAAATTCCAGATCGTCACCCCCCGGCCGGCTCAATCGGTCGTTATCCTCCATGCGAAAAATCAACCAGCAGCTCATCGCCGAGAAACTTCAACTGTCGCGGGCAACCGTCTCACGGTGTTTCACGAACCACCCCGGCATCAACCCGAGCACTCGGGCCAAGGTCTTCGCCCTCGCCTCCCGCATGGGCTACAGCCATCAGGAGAAACGCACGCCCGCCACCACCGGCCGCTCGAACAACCGCCATGCTTTCGGCGTGTTGATCTGCGTCGACCTGCCCAACTTCGAGCACACCGGTTATGCCAACCCCGGACAGGAGCTGCTGAATGGCATGTCCGAGATCGCTCGGGTTCAGGATGTGCGTCTCGATCTGCATTTCGTGCGCCCCGAGGACCTCCACCTGGACGGCCCTTCCTATGCGAAGATCATGAACAATCGCCAACGCCTATGGGACGGCGTGGCATTGATTTACCCTTTCCCGCTCAGCATCGTCGACGAACTTGCCGCCAAATATCCCCTGGTTTCCCTCGTCGAACAGTATGGCTCCAAACCACTGAACTGCATCGACGTCGATCATCACCGAGGTATCGACTACCTCGTGCGCAAACTGCATGGGTTGGGGCATCGCCGCATCGGTTTTTTCACCTGGCGTTATCCCGTCTCCGCGAGCTGGGCCATGCGCCGCTACAGCGCCTACGTCGAAAGCCTTACCAGCCTCGGCCTGCCCCCCCGATTGACCGACGCGATCAACGTCGACCCTCGCAAGCCGCTGACGGTCGAGGAGGCGCATGCACGCGCGTTGGGACGGACCGCGGATGGCGTCACCGCGTGGATCTGCGCCGCGGACCACCAGGCGTATGACCTGATCGATTTCCTGCGGGCCAATAGGCGAGCCGTGCCGCGCGACGTATCCGTCACCGGATTCGATGGGTTTGCCCCGCCAGCCGGCCGCGACCAGCTGACCACAGTGCAGATCCCCTACCATCAAATCGGGGTGACCGGAGGGAAACGCCTGCTTGAGCTCATCGGCAAACGCTTCGAGCCCGCCCAGCACACCCTGCTCAACTGCGAATGGCGCGCCGGTGACACGATCGCCGCTCCACGAGCCGGTGTGTAACATTTATTAACCTCCTCAACCATCCTTCCGGAGTTTTTATTGCATAAAATTGCATTTTTTCTTGATTCTCCCCACGTCCGTCCTAGACTTCCTCTCGTTACTCCCACCCCGCCCCCCAATGAATTTCCCCCGTGCATTGCTTAGCGTCCAAGCCGCCCTGTTGGCTGGTTTGCTTTTCACAACCGCCGCGTTTTCGCAGGACGCGGCGCGCAATTTTGACTACGGTGACCGTAGTTCCTCCACCCTCACCACAAAGGCGTGGGCGGCTTACACCGGCAAGGACCTCGTCGGCGTCCAAGCCTATACCAAGATGTGCTTCGACCTCTACGAGGCGACGGCCATTCAACAGCAGGGATCCCTCAGCGCGCCCGTGCCGACCACCGACAAAGAAGCCGTCTTCCAGCAGTGGGCGCTGAACGACGTGGGAACCTGTTATTTCATTCTCGGCCAAGCCCTCGAAGGCGCCGGCCAACCCGCTCCGGCGCTCGCGGCCTATAAGACCTTGGTGGAAAAACTCGCCTATGCTCAATGCTGGGACGAAAAGGGCTGGTTCTGGTCGCCGGCATCCGCGGCCAAGGGACGGCTCAAGGCCCTCGAATTCGAGGCCGCTCAAGACTGAGTGGGCGTGCCGCTGTCGTCGCTCCATTTCCTTCCGTCATGCTGGGATGCCTTCGCATCTCAGCCGCGCGCTTAAAACGCCCCCGGCATCAATCGCCTTTTGTTGTCCTCCCTCGATTAGGCCGATGGCTCATGCCGGGACGCCACCGCATCGCCCGGTTCCACTATGCCCCGTCCCACTCTCTCGCCCGGCCTTCGCGCGCTCCTTTCTCCGGGCGTGGCGGTGATCCTTGGCTTGGCGGCGGTCAGCATCGTCGGCGTGGCACAGCGCGAGAAACCCGCCAAGTCGTTTCAGACCTTTTGGACGTTTTCCCGCAACCTCTACCTCGCCTACGAACCGCTCGCCGCCAAATGGCGCGAGGAGCACCCGGACCGCGCCGTCGACATCGTGGTGCTCGACTACGCCGCCCTCGAGCGGCGCATGCTCTCCGGGTTCCTGTCCGGCACGCCCGTCGCCGATCTCATCGAGGTCGAACGGGGCATCGTTGGTCGCACCTTTCTGGGCCCGCTGGAGGATGTCGGATTTGTCGACCTCACGGATCGCCTGAAAGCCGACGGCTTGATGGACAAAATCAACGCGCCGGCGTTCACCCCGTGGACCTCACGTGGGCGCATCTTCGGTCTGCCGCATGACGTCCATCCCGTCGCGCTCGCTTACCGGGCCGATATCATCGAGGCCGCCGGCATCGACATGTCACAAATCGAGACGTGGGACGATTTCATCCGCGTGCTGCGCCCCCTCATGGCAGACAAGAACGGCGACGGTCGCCCCGACCGCTACCTGCTCAATTTCTGGCACAACAACCCCTGGTTGCCCGACGCGCTGCTGCTCCAAGCCGGCGGGCGTGTCTTCGACGACCACGAAAAACCCTGCCTCACGGCCATCCCCAACGCCGCAATCTTATCGAAGCTCGCGCTCTGGATGGGCGGGCCCAACCGCATCGCGATCGATGCCCCGGAGTTCTCCGCCGCCGGCAACCAACTGCGCATCGACGGCACCGTGATCTGTTCGATCGTGCCCGACTGGCTGGCCGGCGTTTGGAAGCAAGATCTGCCCGGCCTCGCGGGTAAGATGAAGCTGATGCCCCTGCCCGCTTGGTCGCCCGGCGGCACTCACACCACCGTGATCGGCGGCACGATGTTGGGCATCCCGAAATCAACGCCCGACTTCGAGGCCGCCTGGACCTTCGCCAAGGCACTGTATCTTTCGCCCGAGCTCGCCGACGAACTTTACCTGACGAGCAACATCATCTCGCCGGTGACCACCCACTGGGACCGCGAGGTCTATCGCCGGCCCGATCCTTATTTCGGCGGGCAGAAGACCGGCATGCTTTTCCTCTCTCTGGCCCCCTTGGTCCCGGCGCGGAATTCGTCGCCGTTCAACACCTTCGCGAGCGCCTCCATCCAGAACATTCTGCTCGAACTCCAACAGGTCGCCAACCGCGACAAGGTCACCGACCCCACTGTGCTGGAACCGCTCGCCCAAGAGCTGCTTGCCGCGCAACAGATCCGCCTCGTCGAGCAGATTCGTCGCAACGTCTTTTTGCGTGAGCCCGCCGCTCCGACCGAAGCAGGCACCGTCGCCGCCCACCCATGAAAACCACCTACCGCGCCGTCCCCCGCTGGGTGCCTTGGTTCTTCCTCGCGCCGTTTCTGCTCACCACCCTCGTCTTTCTGGCGTGGCCACTTTCGCAATCCGTATTGCTGGCCTTTCAGCAAACCTTCGGACCCAACACCACGGCATGGGTGGGATTAGAAAACTTCACCTTTCTCCTGCACGACCCTCTTTTCTGGAAGGCGGTGCGGAACACCGCGCTCTTCGCCTGCGGTTCGGTCTTCCTGCAACTGCCCCTGTCCCTCGGCCTCGCGCTGTTGCTGAATCGTCCTGGCATCAAAGGCCGGGCGTTTTTCCGGCTTATCTTTTTCGCCCCGTCTCTCGTCGGGCTCGTCTTCGTGGGTCTGATGTTCGCCCTCATGTTCGAAAAGAACACCGGCCTCATCAACGTGATGCTGAACCACATCATCCCCGCGTGGGATCCGGAGTTCGCCTGGCTCGAGGCCTATGTGATGCCCGCGCTCATCGTGGCCGCCCTCTGGCTCTATGTCGGCTTCAACATGGTCTATTTCCTCGCGGCCCTGCAGAACGTGCCGGCCGAATTGCTCGAAGCCGCCGATCTCGACGGAGCAAACGCGTGGCAACGTTTCCGCCACGTCGTGTTGCCCGAGATCCGGCCCGTCGCCTCCTTCGTCGTGCTGCTCTCCGCCCTCGGCAGTTTCCAGCTCTTTGAACTTCCGTTCATCTTGTTGAAGGGGCCCGGACCCGACAACGCCGGCCTCACGATCGTGATGTATCTCTACAATACCGGCTTCGTCACCGGTGACCTCGGCTACGCCTCCGCCATCGGCTGGGTGCTGGCGCTCATGCTCATGAGTTTCGCCGTCGTCCAACGTTGGTTCACCAAACGCAGCGAATCATGAGTGCCGAACGCTCCTCCGGCGTGGTCACCCCCGCGCATCGCATCGCTCTCGCGGTCGTGTATTCGCTGCTGATCTTTTTCAGCATCCTTACCCTCATCCCTTTTGCATGGATGGTTTGCGCCGCGTTCAAGTCGGGTGACGACTTCTTCGGCTCGCTCTTCCTGCCGACCGGTGACGGATTCCTCGGGATCGCGTGGGGGCGCCTGAGTTTCGATAATTTCGTGCGGCTGTTCAGCCAGCTCGGCGTCGGTAACGCCATGCTTAACTCCGCGTTCCTTTCATCCGTCTCTGCGCTCACCGCCACGATCTGCAGCGCGATGGGCGGCTACGCGCTGGCGAAGTTCCGCTTCCCCGGCCGCGACGGCATGGTCGATCTTGTCCTCTGGGTCCTCGTCATTCCCGGACCGCTGCTGCTCGCGCCCGGCTATCAACTCATCTACCAACTCGGGCTGCTCGACACCTACGCCGGCCTCATTCTGCCCGGCATCGCCCCCGCCTTCGGAATTTTCCTTTTCCGTCAGGCGATGGTCAACGCCGTGCCGGACGCGTTGCTCGAAAGTGCGCGCATCGACGGCGCCGGCGAGGTGCGTATCTTCGTGGAGGTCGTGCTGCCCCTCGTGCGGCCCATGCTCGGCGCCTTTTTGATGATCACGTTCCTCGCCACGTGGAACAACTTCATCATGCCGCAGATCATCCTGCAGTCGCCGGAAATGTTCCCGCTCTCCGTCGCCATTAATCAACTACGCGGACTCTATGGCCAGGACTACGGCATGATCATGGCCGGCACCTTGGTATCGATCGCCCCGGTGCTTTTGCTGTTTTTGCTGCTGCAGAAGGAGTTCATCGCCGGCCTCACCGCCGGAGCCGTGAAGGGCTAGAAAACGCCGGGAAAAGGATACGCCCGCGCGGGGGAGGGCGCTCCCTTGACGTAGAATCTAGTGAGATACGCCGGGCGGCTCTCGCCGCCAAATCGAGAAGCGTATCGGATCCCCAGCTCTCCCCACATCGCGCACAATCCTCCAAATTCTTCGTTAACTTTTGCGCGTGGGTCGAGTTAGACATGGTCACCTCCGCGGTCGCCGTCGCCGGGACTGCACCGCTCGTTCGACGTCCATCGCCACAATCGGGCGACGCTATCTGCCACGACCACACCGGACCTGCCGGATTTCAACGCCAACGCGATGAAGCACCCGCCAAAAAGGCGCGCTCATCTGTTCCCCCCTATTGTCGGGCTCTCGATGTCGCTCGGCCCACCAGACCGGCTTCAATCTCGAATCGCGGACCCGGCGCGGCAGCAGGTATCGTAGTGATCACCGCATGACGGGCGAAAAGGCCATCGATGCGACCGCGCCGCAGCTATGCCGCGCTCGACGAAGGCGACCCGGCCGATCTCGCGGCCTGCTACCACGAACCAACTATGAGGCAAATGACCAGATGACCCGCAGCCAAGTTTCTCCCCGACGATCCGCCCGCCACCACCACGCAAACAGGCGCCCCGCACCATCGGGACGCCTGCTAAACACAAACCAAACTAACGCGCAGAATCACTTCTCCTTGCGCACGCCCTTGAAGGGCTTGTCGTCGGCTTTCTGATCCATGAACTTCCCGGACTCTGCGTCACGCTTCGTCCAATGATCCGTGGTGGGGTTGTAGGTTTGGGAACGGTCTTTTACCGCACCCTTGCGAGCATTGTCTCCGATGGGTGGATTTTTTGCCATAACGTTAATCACCGACCGGGATTCCTCCGCGTGGTTCGCTAAAAAATATCCAAGGTTGGGCGCGGTGAGGTCCCATGTTACAGTCGCGCCCATGTTTGCCCTCACCTCCTTTCTTCGCGGCGGGTATCTGCTGGGACTCTCCTGCCTCGCGATCGGCGCCACCATGGGCTCGGCCCAAACCGCCACAACCGAGACCCTGGTGGTCGGCACCCGCGAGGCCCCGCCCTTCGCGATCAAGAATGCCGACGGTTCATGGTCCGGCCTGAGCATCGACCTCTGGAATCGCGTGGCCGAAGAAATCGGCGTCACCACGGAGTGGCAGGAAATGGGCGCGCCGGAGACTCTGCTCGACGGCGTCGCCGACGGCTCGCTGGACGCGTCCATCGCGGCCATCACCGTGACCGCTGATCGCGCCAAACACGTCGACTTTTCCCAGCCCTTCTACAACTCCGGTCTCGGCATCGTGGTGCCCGCCGCCGGTGAAAGCGGTTGGTGGCACACCATCAGTGCCTTCTTCTCCACCGATTTCCTGAAGGTGATCGCCGCCCTCGCGCTGGTGCTGCTCGCCGCCGGTTTCGGCGTGTGGTTCTTCGAACGAAAGACCAACCGGGAACAGTTCGGCGGCCGCCCCGCCCACGGCCTCGGCAGCGCTTTCTGGTGGTCGGCTGTCACCATGACCACGGTCGGCTATGGCGACAAATCACCGCAAACCCTGGGCGGCCGCTTGATCGCGCTCGTCTGGATGTTCACCAGCGTGATCATCATCTCCAGCTTCACCGCCCAGATCGCCTCGTCCCTCACGGTGAACCGGATTCAAACGGACATCAAAAGCGTATCCGATCTCAACCGCTTCACCGTCGCCACAGTGCGCGAATCGGCCGCCGCGACCTGGGCTGATCACGCTCGTATCCGCACCATTGAGACCGAGGATATCGAATCCGCCCTCACCGCCGTGGCCGAAGGCCAGGCCGCCGCTTGCGTCTACGACGAACCGATTCTGCGCTATTACCTGCGCGATCATCCGGAACTCACGATTCTGCCCAACAGCTTCGAGCGTCGAGACTACGCCATCGCCCTGCCGATGGGCAGCGAGCGCCGCAAAGCCATCAACATCGCCCTGTTGGAATTCATTCAGGGCTCCACCTGGACGCAGCTCGAAACGCGTTACCTCGGAAAGCCCTGAGCCCGGCGGCCCGCCTCTTCACCATGGGGCGTCAGGAAACAGCTCGGCCCGGAGCGTTCCCGGGCTCAGACCAGCTCGCACGCGCCCCCCGCACAGGCCATGACCTGCTTAAGTTCCGTGATGTCCTCATCCTCGATGAGTCGAGTGTAGTCGACCGGCTGATACGCCAGCCCGTTCCAGCGCATGACATCGTCGGGACCAATCAGGGCCTCCCGCGGGGCCTGGGCATACGCCCGGTCGCCGCAATCCTGCAGCAGGGCAATCCCGGTAAAACGGTGGCGGTGGGTCCAAATATGTTCGGCCACCTCAGTCCACTCGTCGGGCTTGACCGTCACGGTGCAGGAGACGCTGTGGTGGAGACCCGGCGAAACCTGCTCGTGCCGACGGCCGGCATTCACCCAATGCTGTTGCACGCGTTGCACGTGATCCAAATGCTGAAGGGCCGACAGGTCGTCGCGGTAAAGCCCGAACGCCGGCCCCTCGACCGGGAAGGTGATGACCTCGGTGCGACCGTGCGGATCGTAAAGGCTGTCTTCCACCATTTGCGGGTTGTGGCGCTTGAAGTGCTGGAAAACCGGATCGTAGCGGTTGGCCTGCACGCGGCGGAAATAGCGCACCGCATGGTGCGGGTGCAAACCGCTCGAGGTGCCGAGGAGGAGACTGGCGGTGCCCTCCGGCTTGACGCAGGTCGTGCGTGCCGCAGGCGCGATGCCCAGCGCCCGCGCCATGATCGCGTTCACCACCTTCACCACCGCCGCGCCCGTCTGCAACACCGCCGCATCAAGCAAGATATCCGGACGATCCAGAATACCGCAGATCGACACCCCGAGCAACGCTTCCCGCTCCGTGATCACCCGAGAAACCGGAGACAGGTAGGGAAAGTCCGTATAACCCGCCTGCAGGGTGCCGATAAACGCAGCCCGCGCACACAAGCGGTAAAATGCTTCCGCGCTATCGACCGCCGCAGCCGACAGGGTGGTGAGGTTGCAAAATTGCACCCCCGTCAAAACGTCCCCCTCTCGCACCGGGTCGCGATACCCCAACTCGCGCAGGCGGGCCAAGGCCGCCGCATCGACCGTGAGTTTCGGATGCAGCCCGATCTCCACGCAGGGATTGGCGCCGTGATCGGCATCCTCCACGAAATAGAACCCGGGTTCACCAAACTGTTTTTGCGCGGAAAAAAGGCGCTCGAATTCGTCACGGGTGGCGGTGGCCCGAACGATCACCGCCGAGTTGTTGCTCGCCGCTCGTTGCGGGTGGGTTTCAAACCAGTTGCCCGTCTTGGCCGCGGTCATTTCCTCGTCGTCGATGGAGAACAGACAGATGGTAGCGGAACGACGGATACCGCCGGAAAGCACGGCCTTCGCAATCCACATGACGCAGTCGTAGGCCTCGATCGGGCGCAGCCGGCGCCCCGCGGCTGACCGCAAGATCTCTCCCACATGCGTCAAGGCGTGCATCAAAGGCTCGGGTCCCGGCGCTTTGCCCCCCGAAGTCCGTAACGGCGCCCCGGCCGGGCGGATGCTCCCATAGTCAAAGGCGATGCGGCGGCCCTCAATCGCCCCTTGCACCAGTGCGCCCAAAGCATCGGCCCAGCCTTCGATCGTATCCTCCACCAACCAAGTCAGCCGCGACGTCTCGACCCTCGGCTCCGGCGCCAAGCAAGGGAGACGTGCCACGTGTTGGCGCTGGACCGAGAAGCCGACTCCGCAGCCACAGAGCAGCAAATAGAACACCTCCCGAAACGCCTCCGCGCGGTCGAGATACAGGAAGGCGCAGTTATAGATGCGCTCGTGCTTCGTGAGGATCGCATCGCCCCCAAACTGCAGGCTACGCATGGAGGGCAAAACCCTCCGTTGAACGACGTGCGCAAACGCGTCGGCGATCCCTTGGTGCAAGGTTCCCCCGATTAGCGAACCCGCGACCTGCGGCAGCAACGTCCGCATCGCCTCAGGGATTTCCCCCGCTGCCTGGGCCCCTCTCCACGCGTCCTGCAAATCGCGATCGGAGTAACGCCGACCATGCATCCGCTCCACCCGGGCGACCGCCTCCGCCCATGTTTCACGACGACGCAAGGCGGGATCGTAACGCGCGTAACGCGACACCGCGATATAGTCCGCCAGCCCGTTCTCCGGATACGAGACCGGCCGTAAGGTGGCGGACGTTTCAGCAGAGGTGGACACAGCGGGGACGCGGATTGAAGAGTAGACGCTCCGTGCGTTTGCCTCGGAGCATCACCACTACAGATTGTGGTCCACTGCCGGTCAAACCCCCACCAATAGGGGTTCGCAACTATGAGGTGCCATAATTGCGCGTAACTTGTCCGGCCGCGTCGAAACGGCCTTTCCCGCTCAATCAGATCAGGTCGGCGAGATGGGCTGCTTGCTGGTGGACGTCGGCGGCATGGCAGCGGAGATGTTCTCGCGCGACAACTTCTCCACGCCGTTCTCGTCCGTGATGTCGTTGTTCGCCCGCAACGATGACTCCTTCAAGCGACGCTCAGCCTCCGCGTGGTAGGCGGCTTCCGCACCTGCCGGGCGGCCCGCCTTCTCCCAGAGTTCACGCGCCAGTTCGTCAGTTTTCTTCTTCGAGATGATAGGATCGATGTGTGCCATAGCAGTCTCGACCGAGAGATCGACCACCGGTTCCGGCTCCACCCGGCGGAAGGCTGGCTTGCGATAGACCGGTCAACCGCGCACGTTTCGCGCATGGGAAAAACCTACCATGCGCTTGATGAGGAACTCCAACAATGGATCGCCGCCCAACACATGTTTGTCGTCGCCACGGCTCCGCTCGCCACGGAGGGCCACATCAACTGCTCGCCCAAGGGAGGCGATTGTTTCCGCGTGCTCGGTTCCCATGAGGTGGCCTATCTTGATTACACCGGCAGCGGCATCGAGACCGTGGCCCACCTGCGGGAAAACGGCCGTATCACGATCATGTTTTCAGCCTTCACGGGCCCGCCGAAAATCCTGCGAATCTATGGCCGCGGCGAGGCCATCTTGCCGGATGACAGACGCTTCGCCGCGTTGGCGGCGCATTTCCCGTCCAATCCGGGCACCCGGTCCATCATCCGCGTCGAGGTGGATCGCATCGCCGACGCCTGTGGTTTCGCCGTGCCCACCTACACCTTCGAAAACGACCGCAAGGTCCTTGATGACTGGGCCACGCAAAAAGGCCCGGCTGGCGTCCAGACTTACCAATCCACCCGGAATGCGGTAAGTATCGACGGCCTGCCGGGCCTCGCCCGCTCCGCCGGTCAGGGCAGTTCGTAAAGTTCAAACAGCGCCACCCCCGTCGCGCCGCCGGCTCCGGTCGTATGAGCGGTGTAGGCACCCGGCTGCAAAGTGAGGACGAGCGCCGCATCCGTCGACGCCGTCGCCAAGCCAAACGCACCGACGGCGGCAAAGGCCTCTTGCAGCGCCCCCGTGCCCCCCCAGTTGTCATTACTCGCGATGACGGCGGATGACTCATCGTAAACCGTGAGGCTCGGGTCGGCCAATACGCCGCTCACGCCAAACCCCGTCAGCGTCGGCCCCACCGAACGCAACAGCACCCGCACCGGTGATCCGCCCGTGACCACGAATCCGGCCACCAGCGTGGCGTCCCCCGTGCCGGCCCCGGCGCGGGCGGCGACGTTGATCAAGCGCGGCGTGGTCGCGGAAAAATTGGCGGCCGGCGTCGCGTCATACACCTCCGCCAGCGCGACGCCCGTGGCATTGTTTTTCCCCACGATCTGCGCCGTGTAGCTACCGCTGGGCACGTCGGGTTTATAGATGGCCGCATCCTTCGGCATCGCGCCCGCGTAGGCAAACGCTCCCACCGCCGCAAAATCGAATCCGCCCGCCCAATCATCGTTCTGGTCGACCGCAGTCTGGCCCTGAAAAATCGATAATACCGGATCGGCCAACGCGCCGCCCACGCCGAAACTCGCCAGCGCGGGGCCGGCCCCCCGCACCAACAACGCCTTCGGGCCGACCGTGCCCGCCCCTCCCACGGTGAAGCCGACCACCAGCGTCTGATCGCCAGTGCCCGCAGCCGTGCGGATTGCGAGATTGGCAAGGCGGCCCCGATCGCTCGCCGTCACGATCGAGAGCACGGCGGCGCTACTCGTCACATGGCCGTCATTGTCCGTCACGACGACGGTGTAGCTTCCCGCCACGACCTGAGCGCCGGTCAACGTGAGCGTTGCGCTCGTTGCCCCGCTGATGGCCGTGCCATTGAGTCGCCATTGGTAACGCAGCGGGCCGTTACCCGTCGCCGCCACCCTGAAGGTGGCCGATCCCCCGGCAACGGCGGAAACCGCCTGAGGCTGAGCCGAAAGAGTCGGTCCCGGCAGGGTCGGCGCGCCGCTCCGGTAAACCGTGCCGAGGTCACCACCCGCCGCAAACACTCCGCCGCCAAACACCACCTGACGCACCGGACGCACGTTAGTGGTATCGGTGGTCCATGTCTCGCCGTCCGGGCTCGAAAGCATGATGAGATCACCGGCGATCACGAAGGTGCCGTTGCCATGCGCGATACCATAAAAACGTTTGCCGGCCACCACGGTGCGCTCCGTCCAAGCGAGGCCGTCGGTGCTGAGGTAAACGCGCCCATTCTCCGCGCAGGCCACGAATTTTCCCTCGGCAAACACGACGTCAGTCAACGCCACCGTCGACTGCGCCAACGTGCGCCGGGTCCATGTCATGCCATCGGGACTCGTCACGACCTGGCTGTTCTGCCCCACCGCCACAAAAAGACCGGCCCCGAAGGCCGCGGCGTTCAAATCGTCAACCGAACCCGTCGCCCGTGCGGTCCACGTTATACCATCGGCACTGGTCGCGAGACTGCTGGCCGAGCCGCCCGCAGTGCCGCCTTCGCCCAAGGCAATCCACAGATTGTTGACGTAGCTCAGACCGAAGATCGCCCCCAGCTTCACGTCGCGCGTGGTCCACGTCGCGCCGTCGGGACTCGTGATGAGTTTGTGGGTATTGGAAAGCGGACTGCCCCAGCCGCCGATGGCAAACAGACCATTGCCATATGCCGCCCGACGCAGATTGGCGGTGGCCGGATAATCCGCCGGCACCACGCCCTCACTCCATGTGGCGAGGTCGGTGCTCACGGCGATGCGGCGAGTCGTCCCGCTGACGCCGGACGACCAACCGCCGGTCACAAACGTGCCATCTCCGTAGGCCATGGCCTGCATGTTTTCGTCCCACCGGGAAAAGTCGCCTGGGGCGACATTGGTCCACGTGAAGGGCTGGGCTGACGACGAGGCCGCCAAAAGGACTGCGGCCAAACCGGTGATAAAAGGGCGAAACAGAAATCGTAGCATACCCCGTCACTTTAATCGCAAAGCCTTCCCTGCCCCATACGCATACCTGCGCAGACGCGCGACCCAGCCGGCCGCCGCGGTGCGTCAACCCGCCGCGCGCTGCCGCACCGCGTCGCAGATCTCACGCAACCGGGCAAAGTCCTCGTCACGGCTGCGGCTCTCGATCACGAAATCAAACTTCGCCCGCTCGGCCAACTCAGTGGCGGCCGTCACCATGCGACGCTCAATCTCGACCTCGGCCTCGCCCCGGCCCCCCAGGCGCTCGCGCAGGACCGCGATCGGTACGTCGATAAACACCGTGCCCATGTGGCGGGCGAGCAGCGGATTCGCCGCGGCGGCGCGGCGGAAGTTTTCCACCCCCTGCACGTCGACGTTGATCACCAGACTTTGCCCTGCCGCCAAGGGATCGAGCACCGACGAGGCCAGCGTGCCGTAGCGATTTTTCCGGTGCACCCAGGCCCATTCAAGAAACTCACCCGCCGCGACCTTCGCGTCGAATTCGTCAGGCGAAAAGAAGTGGTAGTGCACGCCGTTCACCTCCCCCGGCCGCGGCTCGCGCGTAGTCGTGGTCACGATACGGGAAAAACCCGGCACCTCCGCCACCATGCGTTCGCACAGCGTCGTTTTGCCGGAACCGGCGGGACCGGCCAACACCAAGAGAACGGGGGTCGTCGTGGTCGTCGTCATACCCAACGATTCAATACGTGAGCGCCACGGCGCACAGCGCCAGACCGTAAGCCGCCAGGGCCCCGCCCAGCACGCGAGGTCGTTGGGGTTGGCGGAAGAGCCAGTCGAAGAAGTCGCGCAAACGATAAGGCACCGCACCGAGATAGATCGCCGCCGCCACCGCCAAAATCACGGCCACCTTGTAGAGGTAGATGCGCCCGCCATCCCACAGTTCGCCATAGGTCCAGTTCATGTAGCCGGCGTCGAGCAGGTTGATGCCGCCGAGGATCACCAGCACGCACATCCCGCGCACCGCAAGGAAGTCCGGCACGTAGACAAACGACGCCACCGCCACGATGGCGAAGAAAATGAAGAGCTGCTTGCGGAAGTCGCCGAAATCCGCGGGCGAGAGATGCCAGATGCGAAAGAGAAACCACGCCGCACCGAGTCCGAAAAACAGGTAGGCGGCCGACCGCGACCGCGGCAGGCGCTTCAACCCGGTCACGATGGCGGAGTTGGAAACGAGCAACAACGCGCCCAGCGCAATGAGCAGGAAACCGGGAATGAGCGTGGCGAGAGTTAAGGTCATGAGTTTGGGACCACGAATGGACACGAATTCACACGAATGCAGAGCAATTCGGTCGAACTCGAATCCGGTAAATCGGCTCCGAAATATTCGTGTGAATTCGTGTCCATTCGTGGTTAAGAAATCTGCGGAGTAAGCCGGCTCACACCTCTACCCCCGCGAGGACGAGTTCGCCGTAGAGCGTGCTGGTGGTGGTCCGGTCGATTTTGAGCGGCACCAGCTGGCCCACGAGACGCGGATCGGCGTCGAAGATGCAGACCCGGTTACCGCGCGTGCGACCGGTGAAACGGTTGCCGGTTTTATCGGGACCTTCCACGAGCACCTCCTCGACCGTGCCGACGAGCGCCGCGTTCCGTCGTTCGGAATTACGCTTCAAAATATCCAGCAGCACCTGGTTCCGATACTCCTTCACCTCGTCGCTGATCTGGTCACCGAGGTCGGCCGCCACCGTGCCGCTGCGGATGGAATACTTGAAGATGTAGGCCATGTCGTAGTTGCAGGCCTCGAAGAGCTCACGCGTCTGCTCAAAGTCCTCCTCGGTCTCGCCCGGGAAGCCCACGATGATGTCGGTCGAGAAATACATGTCGGGCCGCGCCGTGCGCAGCGCATCCACGATCTCACGGTAACGCTCACGTGAATACGGACGATTCATCGCGCGCAGGATGCGGTCGCTGCCGCTTTGCATCGGCAGGTGCACGTATTCGCAGAGCTTCGGCAGGCGCCCGTAAGCCGCGACAAGGTCGTCCTTAAAACCGCGCGGATGCGGCGACGTGAAGCGGATGCGCTCGATGCCGTCGATCTCGTGCACACGCTCGATCAACTGCACAAACGGTGACACGCCCCCCGTGTGCGTGTAGTCGCGCCGACCGTAGCTGGTCACGATCTGCCCGAGCAACGTCACCTCGCGCACCCCTTTGCGGGCCAGCTCCCGGCACTCGGCCACGATGTCGCCCATCGGCCGCGAGCGCTCGTCACCACGCGTCTTCGGCACGATGCAAAAGTGGCAGGACATGTTGCAGCCCTGCTGAATCGAAACGAAGGCGCTGACCTGCTGCTCGGTCGTTTCGAGGTGGTCGCGAATCGTGTTTTGCGAACCAGCCTCCTCACCGATATCCACGATGCTCGCCCCGATCGGCACGCCGGCATCACGGGCGGCCCGCAGGTTGTCAAGGTAGTCGGGAACCTGGTGAAATTTCTGCGTGCCAACGATGAGATCGACGTCGGGCAGTTGCTCGAGGATGGCGGCGCCGCGGTTTTGCGCCATGCAGCCGAGGATCCCGAGCACGAAGTCGGGGTTCTTCTTTTTGCGATGGGACACGTAGCCGGCCTTGCCGATGGCCTTTTGTTCGGCCGCGTCGCGCACGCTGCAGGTGTTGAGCAGCAGGATGTCGCACTCGTCTTCGGCCGCCACGATGCGGTAACCGCGCCCGCGCAACATCGCCGCGACAGCCTCACTGTCGCGCTCGTTCATCTGGCACCCGTAGGTTTTGATAAAAACACGGTTCATCGGCGGGAAGGATTGTGCTTAAAGCCCCCGCCCGCCCGGTCAAACGGGAAAGCCCGCGCTGTTTTCGCTCGGCGCCACGCTCATCCCGCCGAACATTGCCGCCCCCGCGAGGTCAGACGGGGACCGATGCTCCGCCCGATCACCGCCCTCACGCTGCTTGGCGCCCTCCCCGTTTGGGGGGCGGCGGATGCGGGCGTGGTCGGGCCCGACGGGCGGTTCGACCTCGGGCATGATTGGGTGCAAGCCTTTGCCCCGGAAGGGGCTCCCGCTCGCCAAGCGTTTCCCGATGACGCTCAGTGGCAGGCGTTTCTTGCCCGTGTGCAACGTGTGCTCGACCGCGGCAGCCTGGCCGACCTCGCAGCCCTGGAGGCGCCGGCACGCGCGATGGTGAATGCGTTTCAGGCGATGCCGGTGTTTGCCGCCGAGGCGGCTTGGCTCAATGAACGCCTCGACTACATGGAGGTGGCGCGCATCGCTCCGACCAGTCCGCCCGAGGCCGGGGCCTCGCCCGTGCCTTTTTATCAACTCTGGTTGCATCGCCTCGGCCAGCGCCCCGCGCCCAGTGCGGCCGAACCGTGGGCGACGAACCTCCCGACTGTATTCACGGCTGAAGAGCTGCCCGGCTCCCTCGTCTGGCTCGCGGAGGTGGAATCCTCCTTCGACCCGGCGGCAAAGAGTCCGGTGGGCGCAGCGGGGCTCTTTCAACTCATGCCCGACACGGCGAACGATCTCGGGCTCGATCTCGAACCCGAAGACGGGCGGCTCGATCCGCACGCCAACGCCCAGGCCGCCGCTCGCTACCTCCACGACTTGCACCGCCGCTTCGCCGATTGGCCGCTGGCCTTCGCCGCCTACAACGCCGGGCCCACCCGCGTGGCCAAGCTACTGCGTCAGAACCGCGCGTCCACCTATGCCGCCATCGCCCCTGACCTCCCGGCGGAAACTCGCATGTTCGTGCCAAAGGTGTTGGCCACGTTGACGGTCCGTGCCGCTTGGACCGTCGAGGGCCCCACCCCTTAACCGTCACCCAACCGCCCGATTTTCCCGCCATTTCGTCGAATTCTCCCCGCTTTTGCGCCTGAGAACGGCGTTATCCTCAAATCATGATTAAGGTCACTTTCCGTCCCCGTCCCTCGCTGTGGACCCGCCTATCGCTGCTCGGCCGGGGCACCCTGCTGACCCTGCGTTGTATCTGGTCGGAGGAAACGGCTGCGCACGTGCTCTTCGAGGCCAACCACGGCGCCGACCTGGAGCGATCAGGACCACGTCACCCTCGATCCTGATACGTCATCGGCGGCGCCCTCGACAGAGGCGCAAACGGGAAATCCCCCAAACTCGGCCCCGTCATCCCGCGTTAAACGCGGCCGTCGGGTCCGATCCCGCGTCAGCCGAACTGAGGTGATCGTGTGGCACTGGCCGCCCCCCCGCTCCCATCGAGAGGCCAAGCATCGGCGCCACCTCTGCCGCCTCAGCGGTGGGGTCCCGCTTCACTGACATCGGTCAACCATGCCTTATGGCGCCTCGATATAGCCGTGCTTGATTGCGTAATGCACCAGCTGAGCCGGCTCGAACAGCCCCAGCTTGTCGCGCAACGCCGACAGATGATTCTGCACCGTCTTGGCGCTCACGCCGAGCCGGTCCGCGAGCACCTTCGGATTTTCGCCTGAGGCGTAACCTCGCAACACCGCACACTCCCGCGGCGATAGGTTGGCCGCGACCGTCTGCCCCTCGCCCACCAACTGATCCACCAGCAAGGCCGCGCTGGCCGGGCAGTAATAAGTGCGTCCCGCCAGCACCTCGGAGATCCCTTGGCGCAAGGTCGACAGGTCCGCCCGCTTCATCACGAAACCATGCACGCCGAGTTGCACGGCCTCACGAACGAGATGGCCCTGCTCATTCGACGAAACAAACAGCCAGCGCGTGCGCGGCAGCTTCGGACCGACCGACCGCATGACATCGAACCCCCGCCCATCAGGCAGCATCCAGTCCACGATCACCAGATCCGGTTGGTGTTCCAACAACGCCACCCGCGCCTCCGCCACCGTCGTGCAATCCCCCACCAAGGTATGGCCCAGCGTATCGGTGACCAAGTGAGCCAACAACTGGCGCACCATGGCATGATCTTCGACGAGAACGATACGGGCGGGACTCTTCATTCCAGAAGGTAACAACTTCGCCACCCTAAGACTCGGGCAGGAGAGAAAGCGAACCGGGAAATTCTCCCGCGAAAAGCCCTCCGCTTCCCGCGCAAGGACCGACGGAAAACTGCGAAACTCTTGATGACCAAGGCCGCCGCCCGCGACCGCCACCCGCCCCCCCCGTCCTGCCTCGCCATGAATCCATCCGGCCAAAGCACTCGTTTCATCGGTCCCCGCCTGGCCGGTTGCGTTCTCGCCGTGCTCGCCCTCTGCAGCTCGACTCTCGTCCACGCCGCGTTTGATG
>CAXBDS010000031.1:0-35847 GCA_963974355.1 uncultured Opitutaceae bacterium | reverse complement strand
GCGTTTTCCCCCAGGTAGCCGAAAATAGAAATCCGGCGGCTCGACAGGAAATATAAGCGAACGTGCCATGACCAGGATTGTAGGCTCGCACCGCGATCACGTTACGCCCCTTTCTCAGGAAAGGCGCGAGATCAACGTGGTCGCAGGGCCAACTGTCTTGGAACCCCCGCGCCGGTCCGCGGCAAACCGGGGCACCATTCACCCATAGACGATACGACTCATCAGCGGTTATCCACGCCGGCGCTCTGCGAGGGATCGACGCGAGCGGAAAACACTTTCGGAATTGAGCGTAGCCATTGTGTAGGTCCCACCCCTCGCCTTCAGGCCAAATCCATTTCGCGGCAGGATGGATATTCACCTGCACCACTCCAACGTACTCATGCCTCGGAGTTCTGTTCATCGCCATAGATGTTAGAGGCATCGGTCACAAGATAGCGTTCTCAGTCGAAAGAGACGCTGGCCCAACGACCGCCCGCGGCGACAGGATCACTGTTTTCATAAGCGCCGAATTTAGGTAAACAAACGGGAGGTAAAAACTGGCGCACCTCGGGACGCAGCCCGCGTTCCGAACAGGGCTCCGGCAATGCTGGTCGGTTGCTCGTCTGGTGTTCGTGCCGTGGTGATGAACATCATATCATTCCCTTCGCCGCCAAAGCAGCACGAGGTTACGCGAGCCGCGGGAACTTGGATCTTCGCAAAAACGCGACCGTCACCGGCCGCATGGCCCGCTATGCAGCTGCCTTCCCAACGCGCTGACCAGACGTTGTCGTGATCATCAACACACAAACCATCGGGCACGCCTTCAGCGGGCTCACAGGCATAGAACACACGACGACCGGAAAGCTCCCCGTTTTCCAAGTCATAGTCAAAAGCGAAAATTCTCCCGGTGGTTGAGCAGGTCCAATAAAATGTGTGACCATCAAGGGAAAATCCCATGCCATTAGAGACTCCGGTGCCACGGAAAAGCAAGCGGTTGGAACCGTCGGGGTCGAACCGGAAAAGGCCTCCGCTCGAATCATCCTTTCCGATGCTACCTGCAAACACCCGCCCTAGTGGATCTGCCGTCACGTCATTGAAGCGGCTCATACCCTCGTCAGCGAACGGTTTTTTCTTCATGCGTCCGGTGTCCGGATCATATAGGGTAATATCATTTACCCGAAAAAGGACCAAGGCCCCGCTTTCCTCCAATGTGAACCCGCCCACCGGCTCCCCTTGATAGATGCAGGAGTGACATTTTTGAGTCTCGCCCCACGCAAATATCTCCCCTCTCTCAATGTCAGTCCAGAAGAGTGTCTGCCTCCGGGCGTCCCACAATGGCCCCTCGCCAAGTTGGCAACGGGTTGCGGCAAGAACATGCGTCGTGCCAAATGACTGTTGGTGGAACATTTGATTCGGCGCTCAATAAACTGCGCGGCCACCGGTGAGATCAAAGGTAAAGCCCGTGTTGAAACTGGCTTCGGAGGAGACAATCCAAGCCGCGATGGCCGCCACTTCTTCAAGCGTGCCGCAGCGCTTCATTGGAATCTTGTCCGTCATGTATTTAACTTGGTCGGGCTCCATGCCGTCGACCAACGCGGTCCGAACCACTGCTGGCGCCAAGGCATTGATCGTAATGCCGGACTCCGCGTATTCCTTGCCCACGCTTTTCGTCAGCCCAATTACACCGGCCTTCGACGATGAGTAGGCGCACATGCCGGCGTTACCGTCCTTTCCCGCGATGGACGCAATGAGAAGCACGCGCCCATAATTGCGCGATTGCATGTGGCGAATAGCTTGCTTGGTAACATGGAAGCTTCCGAGCAAGTTGACCTTCAGCACGCGCTCGTAGCCGTCCGTGGGAGTCTCCGTGATGCGCAGATTATTAGGGCCGACGATGCCGGCCGAATTAATTGCGATATCGACCCGACCGTGAGACGCCACAACCTGTGCGAAGGCATTTTCAACCGCGGACTCATCGGAGATATCTGCCGTGACGCAGTGTGCCCCAGCACCGAGCTTGGCTACGGCGGCGGCGGCCAGGCCTTGGTCACGATCCAGAAGCCAGACCGTGGCGCCCTCCGAGTGTAGCCTGCGGGCAATGGCAAACCCGAGTCCATCTGCGCCGCCAGTGATGACAGCTACTTGCCCGGAAAATCGTCCCGGCCACGAAAGAAATGAGGTACTCATGGTGCAGGGGTGCAGAGTTGCATTTGGCGGCCGAGGCCGGTGATTCCCAGTTCCACGATATCACCCGAACGGAGAAAAATCGGAGGGGTTTGCCCGAAGCCGACGCCAGGAGGCGTACCGGTTGAAATGACATCACCGGGCTCCAGTGTCATGAATTGGGAAAGATAGTGGATAATACGCGTCACCGAGAAGATCATCGTCCGCGTGTTGCCGGTCTGCCTGGTCTGACCGTTAACCTTCAGCCAAAGCTCGAGAGTCTGGACATCGGGGAGTTCATCCGGCGTCACCAAAACAGGTCCCAGCGGATTGAAGGTATCACAGGACTTCCCTTTAACCCACTGTCCTCCACGTTCGAGCTGAAAGGCACGCTCCGAAACATCGTGCGAAATGCAGTAGCCGGCGATTGCGACCGCCGCTTCTTCTTCGGAAGCGAGATAGCGGCAGGTCTGTCCAATCACCACACCAAGCTCGACCTCCCAATCGGTTTTCTCGCTTCCGCGAGGAATCTGAATATCATCGTTTGGACCAACGATAGTGTTAGTCGTTTTCATGAAGACGATCGGTTCCTTTGGAATAGGCATGCCGCTTTCGATCGCGTGATCCGAATAGTTAAGTCCGATGCATACCACTTTCCACGGGCGGGCCACGCAGGCACCGATACGTTCCGACGACGAAACGTCCGGCAAAGACTCAAATTGAGCTGAGCTAGCTTGTAGTTTGGCAAGGCCATCGTCGGCAAAAAAGGCTCCGTTCCAATCAGGGAAGAGGGAGGAGCAATCTTTACGGCGACCATTGGCCAGTTCGATGGCGGGCTTTTCACCGCCGAATGGTCCGAAGCGTAGGAGTTTCACGATAAGTTATTCGAGTAGCCAGCCGGCATCGACGACGCAGTTGTGGCCTGTCGACGCCCGACTCACGGAGCTGAGATAGAAAAGAATGTGGTTGGCCACGTCCTGAGGTTGAATCTGCAAGCGAAGGGCCTGCACCTTCTCCAAATGTTCGAAGTGTTTCGCAGTAGACCTGCCGCTAAAATACTCTTCGACCTGACGTTCAGTGAACGTCCACCCGGGCGTTACGGTATTGATGCGAATATTATCGCGCCCGAGTTCACGAGCCAACCCGGTTGTCAGGCCCAGAATGCCTGCCTTGGTTGCCGAGTAGATCGAGCGGCCCGGAAGACCCAGTCGATAGTTGATCGACGAAACGTTAACGATAGATCGCCCCGTGCCGGCGCGCAGAAGATCGGCGCCCTCACGAATGACCAAATAATAGGCACGAAGATTGAGGCCCACAATCGCGTCCCAATGCTCGGCACCTCCCTCCGCTAGCGACAGCTTAGGATCGATCCCTGCCACATTCACCAGATAGTCCAGATGCCCGGTTCCGGAACGGACAGTGGCAAACGCCTTCGATATGGCCTCGATATCGCCTAGATCGCACTGGACAAACTGGAACTTGTCATGCGCCACGTTGCCTGCGTTCCGTGCAAGACCGAAACAGAATGCGCCAGCGGAGAGTAATGCCTCCACGGTGGCCCGCCCTATTCCACCGGAGGAGCCGGTAACGAGGGCGGTCTTGCCGCATAGATCAGGCAGCTGGAGAGGCGTGGCCGGAGAGCGTGGGAGCGGGAGGGTCATGACTCGACGTGGCTCACCAATCAGTCACAGACCCATCTCGGGAGAAGGCACGACGAGGAACCTCCTGCTCAAATGGATGGCGCGCAATGGCTGCCTCATTGATTTCGACGCCTAGGCCGGGACGTTTATTGGGTAACACATGCCGTCCCTTCTTTTCGACAGTGAAACCCCAATTCACAACATCGTCCCTCCAAGGAACATCGTTGTGAACGGCCTCACAGATTAGGTAGTTCGGTGTAGCAAACCCAAACTCGATGGACGCGGCGGTACTGACCGGCCCCTGCGGATTGTGCGGAGCCACTGAGATGCCGTAGGCGGTGGCCATAGCGGCAATTCGACGCACTTCGCTGAGCCCGCCACAGTGAGTGATATCCGGTTGAATGATACTCGCCGCTCGCAGTTCAAAGAGCTGCTTGTAGGCAAACTGCGAACAGAGCCGTTCGCCCGTCGCGATCGGGGTGCGAACGGCCCTCTGGACCTCCGCGATACCTTCCATATGCTCAGGCCAGCACGGCTCCTCAAAGAAGTATAGATCATATGGCTCAAGCGCCCTCGCAAATACCAATCCCATTCGAGGTGAAGGACGCGCGTGACAATCGACCATAATATCGATTTTGTCCCCGACAGCCTCACGCATCGAAGCAACACAGGCCTCCGCGAACTTAACCGGCGCAGCCCCTTCAATCATCGACTGCTCCGGGACAGGCATTGATTTGAAAGCGGTGAATCCCTCTGCCACAGCCTCAAGTGCCAATTCACCAAATCGCTTAGCCTCATCGACAGGAGTCTCATAAAAATCCTCCATCCGACCACCGCCAAGATGGCAATAGAGCCTGACGTAGTCGCGCACGCGCCCACCCCAGAGCTCGTGACAAGGCACGCCCAATACCTTGCCCTTAATGTCCCAGAGTGCGAGGTCAATACCGGCTATTGCAGTGCCACGAACCACTCCGTTTCCGTGCCAAAAATGCTGTCGGTACATCATCTGCCAGAGATGCTCGACTCGTCGCGGATCCTCTCCAATCAAGAGCTGCGCTAGGTCTTCAATCGCACCGACCACCGAGCGGGTATGCCACTCCAACGTCGCCTCGCCCCATCCAATCAGACCCGGCGTGTCGGTATGCACCTTGACGAAGATCCAATTCCGCATCCGGGCATGGCAGACAATCGTTTCAATACGGGTAATTTTCATGGTCACAGTTTGAGCGGGGTCAGCACGATCAGGTGGAGCAGGAAGAATCCGACACCTTCCGAGAGCCTTTGAGTAGTCTCCTTAACTGGCTTCTTTTTGACTCCCGTGTGGGTGGCTTGATCAGAAGTGCTCTCCTTAGGTTCAAATCGTGGGATGAAACTAACAAAAAACCGCCTCTTGGAGAACATGCGCAACGGACGAACCGAGAACGCGTACGTCTGCGGAAATCACGCAACCCCCCGGCATGTCGATTTCGTCGGAGAAACGGGACTTTTCCCGACCATCTGGTTCGACTTGGAGCACTTTGATATTCCGGTCCAGGAACTCGCCGTCTTGTGCATGATCGCCCGTGCTCACAATATGACGCCTCTCGCCCGCTTCAAGGCAACGGACTATCAGACCGTTCAGCGAGTACTCGAAACCGGCGTCGGCGGCATAATGTGCGCTATGGTGGAGGACGAAGAAGAGGCGAAGAACATTGTAAACTGGTCAAAATTTAACAATCCCGCGCCAGGGGAGGCTGAGACAATCGGACAACGCGGATGGAACGGTGGCGGCGTAGATGCTCGTTATGGGACGGTTCCGCCAAAAGACTATGTCGCCCATCAAAACACCCAAGTCGCCGTACTTTGTCAGGTTGAAACCGAGAAGGCGCTTGAGAAAGTCGATGCGATAATCGCGACCCCCGGCGTCGACGCGATATTTTTTGGCCCAGGAGACTACGCACATCGCTTAGGGGTATTGGGTCAACTCGGACACCCAAAGGTTCTCGATGCGATGGCAAAGGTCGCAGAGGCGGCTCTCAAGCATCACAAGTGGTGGGGCACACTAGGCATCGGGAAAGATCACTACAAAACAGTTAAGACCCTAGGTGCCCGGCTGATATGCCCCGGAGGGGACACCAAAGTGATGTTAAACGGGATACGAGAACTCGCTAAAACGTTTGAAGAGTGAATCTCGATCAGGCTGGGTGTTACGTGGCAGTCGGCACCGCAGCATCCGGATTAGGCCCCCCCCAAGTTGCCCGTGCCGTGATCGCCTATGCATTTTCAGCTCGGGCCACTACCGGACGAAGTTCGCATTCAACACCCCAGCACTCTCAACGACCGGGCAGGCGTAACACTCCTACCACAATAAGCTAGGCATGTCCTATTTCGGACTTCTGCCCGATCTGGGCTATCGATGCTCGATACGTCGGTAGAGACCAATCACACGCGCCGAACGGACTAAACCGAAGTGCCTCTTCCTGACTCAATGATCAACATCTTCTCAACCATGGCTCTGCGGCAATCAGAGCACGAGGTGAGAGCCCGTGCACCTAATGATTGTGTCGTGGTCTGTGCATGTGAAATCGCAGATGAAGACCAAACAAAAAAGGCGTTCCTAAACGCCGACATCGTCTTCGGTAACCCGCCACCCGCATGGCTAAACGACGCAAGACGCCTGAAATGGCTGCAGCTAGAATCTGTTGGATTTGACTCATATCTACGGTACGCACGCGAGCCATGGAGCCGACAAATCACCGTAACTAATTTGAGAGGCCTCTTCGGCCCGCCGGTTGCCGAGACACTGCTGTCCGGAGTGCTGGCGCTCTATCGACGGTTGCCGGAACTCATTGATTTTCAGAAACAATCGGCGTGGAAACATGAGGTAGTTCGTTCTAATCTTCGCACGGTCAACGGGTGTCACGCCATTATTCTCGGGGCGGGCTCTATCGGTCGTCACTTACGGCAGCTCTTGAATGGTTTCGGTGCCTCGACCAAACTGTTCGCACGGAACGCGCCACAAGCAGAACTACACACCCTGCGTGACCTAGACACGGCCCTGCCTCACGCGGATCTCATTTTTGGATGCTTGCCCGATTCCTCCGCTACACGAGGATTATTGAATTCCCAGCGATTCGGCTTAATGAAAAGAGGCGCAATCCTAGCCAACGGAGGGCGGGGCTCGCTAGTGGACGAAAATGCTTTGATCGCTGCGCTGGAACGGGGCGCGCTAGCAGGGGCGGTGCTCGATGTGACAGCGGTCGAACCTCTGCCTCCAGCACATCGCCTTTGGCATTGTCCGAACGTTATACTCACACAGCACACCGGTGGGGGATTCATGGGTGAGTCAGCCCGCAAAACCGATTTTTTCCTTTCGAATCTTCAACGCTATCGCGATGGGGACCCTCTACTGAACGTGGTGGACTTCATTTCTGCAAAATAGCGAAGGGTTGACGCCTCCTGCGCCGGAAACACTCAAGGAAACCCGCGCCGTAAGCCGAGGCGCCTGATCTCCCGGATAAGCCTCCTTAACATCCCGTGAGTTACCCAGCGTGCTAGTTACAGGCGCGAAAGCCAGTCGTCCAACCAAACTTCGGTCAACCGCCTCCATCGAGGGCTCCAACGGGCCGAATAGGACAAGGATCTACCATGTCCTCCGCTAGGGAAAATATGCAGCTCCGCGGGCACCTGTCTAGCCCAACAAGCGCGCGCAAAAGAGATGCTGTTCTCGACATTGACCACAGCGTCGTCGGCAGAATGGAAAAGAATCGTCGGAGGATTCCTTTCGGACACATGTAACTCGGGTGAAACCTCTTCAGCCTGCTCGTGGCTTGCCGGCTGAGGCAGAAACCGCGCAAAAGATCCGCTATTCAGCAGCTCGGGCCTAACTGCTGATATTACGGGATACGCGAGGATCAACAGGTCGGGACGCGGCGAAACTTCACCTACGAGATCATCGTCAGGGGCGAGATATAAAAAAGGGCGCGTTGCCAGCAACGCGGCCAAATGCCCGCCGGCGCTCGCCCCCATCAACGCAATTCGGTCAAACGGAATTCCCCATTTTTCGCCGTTCTTCCTAATAAGGCGAACAGCTCGAGCAGCATCCGCAAATGGTGCTGGGAACTGGCTCGGGAAATAACGATAGTGGACAACCACGGCAGTATATCCAATAGACCTGAAATATTCTGCGTAAAGTTCATCATAAGGGCTCAAGCCACCATACCCGCCCCCCGGAAGAATCACGACCGTCGCGTCGAGCTGATCGTTCGGCACGAAGGGCCTAAATATTTCCATGAAAGGTCGCTGGGGCATTTCTTGAACCGTCGGCCACAAGTCGACCGTCAATTTATCCATCTCCGCGGGCAATGGAGGTGCTACGATCATAACGAGAGATGCCGCCAACGCCAAAGACCCGGCGAGTGAAAAGTGACTGCGCATGATAGTTTCGAGTAAACACATCGACCATCGTGGAGTGCAATAAATCCTGCTTAGCGGCTACCGTTCAGCTCAATTGAACCAGGCATTTCAAATTTTATCGTGACGGAGCTCCCAGCTGAATCGTTGCTCGGAGAGAGGACGCCTGCCTCCCTAGCCGCGGACTCGAACCAGGCTGGCGCATTATCCACGACCAAAACACCGGCCGAGGTGCTGAGATCTTCCTCAATTCGAGGAAGATACCACAAAGCTCGATCTTCTGTCGCATTGTTTGCTGAGCCAGGCGACACTATCAAGTCAACTTGAACTGCTCCATGAAAACCCCGCAAGTCCATGTGGATGGGAAGCTTTTCGATGATCGCCGCATGATTAACGGAAACGCGCCTGCGCAAGGCCCCCGACCGTGCGATAACGGAGAACTCGACTCCATCCGAAAGGCCCGCTCCGCCGATTGAACGTCCGTCCATTCCCACCTCAGCCCGAAAGACAGCTTGATGCACCTGCGGAAGTTCGAATTCGAAGGTCGCATAGACCTCCCCAAGGCCGATCGACTGAGGAACGGCATCCGATTCAAAGTCGGTTGTCATCTCTCTGGCGGCGGGTGGAGACATCCTTATCACGCCAGCCGCCCCCGAAACCGAGGCCGCGTTTAAGCCGGTAAACGCACCGGTTCGGCTATGATGAGCGCCACCTGTTAAACGAACTCCGGTTGCCGCCTTACGCAGGAGATTTGAGAGGTCCACCAACACTCCTCCTCTTTGAACCACAGTTACACCGAACCGATCGCTTTCAAAGGAAAGGTCACTGACCGTGAATCCGTTCTCAAGGGCGGAGATATGAAATTGGCCCATAGGACGCTCCTCGTCGAAATACGGATACCAAAAAGAAGGATCCAACCCAAAAATGGATTCATCGTTGTACAAGAGCCAGTCGGGAATTGTTCCCGGGAGCCTCGTTGAAGTGACATCCGAAATCGTTTTGCTTATCTCATGCCCTTGAAAATTTGTGCTTCGATCCGCGCCAACGAGCACTTGTCGGCCTTGACTGGTTTTCCAAGGAAAAGCCACCTCGGACGGCCACGAGCCATCCATATCCGGCTCAACCTGCATGCGTTGCCAGAATCGAACCTCTTCAAGGTTCTGCCGAAGGAATCCATTGGGATTCAACATCTCTTGTTTGGTTTGACGAATAAGTTTGGGGGTAGGCTGAACTCCCCACAAGCGGAGGTTCTCCATCCATGCTGCGTACGCTTGGGGTTGCTCGTTACCAGCCGGGATACCCAGCCAACCATAGAGCCTAGTGTATGGGAGAAACAGATATGATGATACGGGATGCGCATCCATCAGCGAACTTCGATCTATCGTTCGCTTCATCGCACTGTAGACATGTCGCTGGGCATAGGCCATAAACGGATAAGTCAATTCGTTAATGCCCTCTCCACTCAGCGCGACATTCGGAAGCGCATCGCGCAGCTCGCGATGTAGACGAATCACCCCCTCGTTCATCGTAAGGCCGTCGATCAGTCCATTGTTATCGTTGAAAGCATGGAAATTTTGGTCCAAATGCAAGGCGTCGACATTGAGATCCTCGACTAAAGCAACTGCCCGGGTAATAAATATTTTCCTCCACAGTTCGGATGCCGGGTTTATATACGCGATCTCAATTGGCGGACTAACCCTTGTATTCAAGTATCGCCTCGCCTCAAATGGCGGAACCGAGGACCTGATCTGGTAGGGTTTCAACTGCTCGAAAAGCGGGTCATTCACGTCACATCCTTTCATATTTAAGTGCAGCATGATGCGAAACCCCAATTCGTGCGCGCGCTTTACAAACGCCCGGATTCCGTCGGCATACTCAGAATAGTTCGGGTAACCTCTGTCAAATTCCTGGGCTCTCCAATGATGGAGGTACAACAGGCTCTGCTTGGCATCAACAACACGAGAAAGCGTCTCAAGCCTATCAATATCCTGACCGCCATAGACAACCGTCCTCACTGATCCAACCCAACTAGGTTTTTGTTCGTGCAGCGGTTTAGCCCCGAAAGCTACGCTTGACCATTCGCGGTATACAGCGGCGGCATCTCGCCAGTCCCCAGTGTATTCGTTTAGACGCCATTGCACCGATTCGCAAAGTAGCTTGCCGTCATACGGCGCGTAGTTCTCAGTCGAAAACTCAAGCACCCAGCCGTCTTGAGTGCGCTTAATCGATACCCCCTTAAATCTAGCCTGGCTGTCGTCCGACCAAACATAGAATCCACGCCCCTCTCCTTCGACAATCACGAGTTGCGCCTCCCATCCCATCGGGTAGCTAAAAGACCAAGCCGACTCCGGTGAATCCTGCGTCAAACGAACGCCCCCCGCCCCCGGAATGATTATGTTCATCTCCAGAGGTATGTATCCTAAACTCCACCCGATTTTTTTAATCGGCGTCACTTCCGATTGCGCTCTGTGGCTGATCAACAGGTCTCCACTATCCCCATCCCTACTGAACGCAGCAAACACACGCCCCGCTGGAAGCGCGTACTCAAGCTCCACGGCGCCCTTTTCACTCCCAGGCAGGTCCACCGCGTCCCCCGATAAAGCCCTATCCACACCGGAGATCTTCGTGATACTGGCCCCCGACACCCCAGGCCCTGGTTCAATAAACCTTTGGCCTGAACTATGATCGAACGATATAATGGAGCCTCCGCTTGTCTTTGCGGCGAAGACGCCATCCATGCTCTCAGAGGCACGAAGAACATGGCTAAGGACGAGAGCCGCAATGAAGCTGAGCAGAGGAGGGTAGCGTAGAGGAAACATGATCGATAAGGGTATTTCTGGCAGCGGTTCGTGATTTTATCCTCAAATTCCGACGGGGTAGAGCCCCTGCGGACCAAGGCAAACTTCGCGGGCCCCATGGCGATGGTTGTCGAGCCGTCGCCATGCGGAGCATCCGCGAGGAACGAACCCATAAACAGGCGGTCCGCCTTAGCATGGCCAGCATCGGTTTCTGGTCTCATTTTGATTCCGGAGTGAGGGACAACTAGTCAGCGAGGTTGCAGGAAGAGCTCACTTCGGAACCCGCCGCATGGGTCGGCTCGCTCGTGACGGCAAAGCGGACTCCTTTTGCAGCCAGCACCGCAATCTTTTAGTCCGGCCGCCAGCAGGTGACTAATCGAATGAGACGCTCCAACAGGCATGAACATATTTCTCTTTCGTCCCATCGAAGAATCAAAGGTTGATTCACTCAGATCGAGCCACCCGGATTGCAATTTTCTGCACTCAACCGATCCCCGGGAACTCGAATCATCCTTGCCGTCTACGGACATCGTATTCGGCAACCCGCCTCCCTCTCTTCTGGCAGGGGCAACAAGACTACGTTGGGTTCAGATAGTTTCTTCCGGATTCGACGAATACCAGCAGCTCTCTCGCGCCGGCTTCCTTATTTCTACCGCCCACGGTATCCATTCCGAATCCTTGGCTCAGCACGTTTTAATGACCATGCTAATGTTTGCCCGGGGTAACGCTCATTTCAGCCAATGCCAAGGCGAGGCTCGCTGGGACCGCTCACCCTCAGTGCCGTTCTCTCTTCGTGGTCAAACGGTCGGATTGATTGGGTTCGGAGGCGTGGGCCAAGAACTCCGAAAGGTACTTTCGAATTGGGGAACCCGTCTACTCGCGGTCAAGCGTGATCCAACGCCCACTAGCGGGGTCGAAGTGCTGAAAGGAGCAGAAGGAATTGATCGCCTACTGGCCGAAAGCCAGCACATAGTAGTGTCGCTCCCAAAAACCGCTGAGACAGTTGGAATCTTGGATAAGCGCCGCGTCGATCTAATGCGGAATGGTGCGTTCATTTATAATATTGCTCGAGGAGGTCTAGTCGACGAAGTCGCGCTATTAGAGCGGCTAGAATCCGGAACCTTGGGAGGGGCCGCGTTGGACGTATTCGCTGAGGAACCCCTGCCCCGGGACAGCCCCTGGTGGAAGGCGCCCAATACGCTAATCACTCCCCATATCGCGGGCCATCACCGTGACCTCGGCAAGGTTAACCTAGAGCTATTCGAAAAGAATTTAGCGCGCTTTCTCAACGGCTCCCTCCCCCTTAACTTGGCGAATTTCGAGCGGGGATACTAACGACCTCGCAAGTAGGCCAACAGAAGAACGCGATGACACGAATTACCAAAATCGACCTACGGCTGATCGACATCGATCCGTCTACACGATACAAAGACGGCAAAATCCCCCCCGGCCGGCCCAATCGCTGGACTTTCCCCCTGCTAACCATACATACAGACGCTGGAATTAGCGGACACAGCATGGCGTACGGTCCACAGGGCGATGGCGCGGCGTTGGCTGAGATCCTCCGGTTCGTATACCTACCCGAAATAGTGGGCGAGAACCCCCTAAATATCGAATATATATGGAAAAAACTCCATCGAAAACAGAGACACCTGTATAATAGCAGTGCCAGCTTAATCGGCGTGATAGACGTGGCATTGTGGGATATTGTTGGAAAACTGTGCAACCAACCAATCTCAGTGCTGTTGGGTATGCACTCAAAGACCATTCCGGCCTACATGAGCGCAAGAAGCGAGCACTACACAGCCGAGGAGATCTCACTTGAGGCAGTTGCTGCGAAAGAAGCGGGATATCATGGCTACAAGCTTCAAATTCGCGGTGGACCGGCGAAAGACATCCCCCTCTTGAACGCGGCCCGAGAAGCGGTCGGGGAAAATTTCCTGTTAATGCAGGACCCGAATGCTGCATACTCGATTGAGGAGGCGCTGTTGGTTGGGCGCGAGCTTGACCGTTTGAATTTCCACTGGTTCGAAGAACCAATTGCAGAAAGCCAGCACGCAAACTACAACTATCTATCCTCTAGGCTGAATACGCCGCTTCTCGCTGGAGAGACGGTTGGACTCTTTGACCTCCCAAACCTCATCCGAAATAGATCTGCCACGATGTTAAGAGGAGACGTGCTTATTAAAGGAGGAATTACCGGCCTTCGGAAGGCGATAGCGGTCTCCGAGCTCTTCGGGTTCAAACTCGAAATCCATACCGCAAACACCCCGCTCTTGGACATTGCAAACTTGCATGTGGCGGCGGCCACTGAAAACAACACATTCATCGAGGTCCATCACCCAGTATTCCGCTTCGGCCTTGAGGATCATCCCTTCGATAATATTGACTCCCGCGGCCACATTGCAGTGCCGAAAGATCCTGGTTTGGGCGTTAAGATCGACTGGGACTGGATAGAAAACCACACTTCGGCGACACTGAGTCTTCCTAACTGAATTACGGAGTAACCCTTTATTTAGCACAAATGAGCGCCCCACAGCACCTCCCACGCAAGATCCCGAATGATTGTAAGTTCCAAGTTTCACCCGGCCACTACTCGGGACTAATATGCCCAAACCCGAAAGGGTGGTATCAGTCAGTCGCAGGTGTAGTTTCTACATCTGATGATAAACTCGTGGCATGCTTCCGTCTATCAGACAGTCACTGCGCTCTCTATACTTCGATTATGGTCACCACCTCCCATGATGGCGGACGCACATGGGGTGAACCCAAGCTACTTTCTCATAAAAACGTATGGCAGGACCAGGCGGTCTGGGTCGCGCCTCAGATGTCCAGGTTACGCAATGGTCGTATATTAATCCTTGCAGACCTAGGACAGAGAAATGCCGGCCAGAACTGGCCTATGCTATCCCAGTGGCAGAAACCGGATAGAGGTATGAGCAACCATCTGTTCTGGAGTGATGACAATGGCGAAACATGGGAAGGTCCCCGGGAGCTAGACGATGTAGGCGGAGAACCTAGCTACATAATCGAGCTTAACGATGGTTCGCTACTTTATACTCGCACGGACTCTGCAGAAACCTCTGCCTTAAGGCGTCCGCCCATGCCTTGGGCGAACATCTACTACAAGAGTTCCGCTGTTCTCTCTCACGACGGTGGCTCAACTTGGAATACATCGCCCTTGGCTGACGACCCATTCCACGGCGACTGCGAGGTTGGAGTTGTTGAATACTCACCAAATAACCTGCTTGCAGTCACACGTATCGGCATGGGGGCGTCGTTCTGCGGACAACCAAGCCGATGGGTGCGCAGCCATGACGGAGGGAAAACTTGGCAGCCCCCCGAACTCTCGCCGATTTACGCCCACCGCCCGTGCATACGTCAACTCGCGTCAGGTAAGCTTTTGGTGACATATCGAAACGCTCCCGGGACGCCAGGTAACCGCGCGTTTGTTTTCGACGCCAACGAAACACTGAACTACGAACCCCAAACGTGGATAGTTGAGGAACAGCGCTGTAGCTTGCTGGACGACCAACTTCTGATCGAGACCGAGGACGGAAAGCAGCATGCTGTTAGCCTGATATTTTATCCTGCGCAAGACGACCTGGCCCGAGTAGAGATAACAGTGACTATGAAAGTATCGTCCGCGGACCTCAATGGGTGCAACATCAGCGCAGGATGCTGGATTCGCTTTGATACTGATCGCATCTGCCTCGCAGATCAACCTGAGATCGGATGTGATTTCGACACCACCACGTGGCATGATTATCGAATCATCCGTTCAGACGGGAGACTGAAGCTTTTCATCGACGAGCAACTCCACTTAGATGCACCGGTTGGAGAGAACTGGGTTCGACCCGTCCGAATCGGCAACCGCGTCGGCGGAGCCGGCGCGATATATGAGTCGCAAAAGAACAGCATCGTCGACGGCTATTTCCGAAATCAAGGCAAGTATTCACTTCGCTCAATTAGAGTTAGTGTAAACAATCCAGATACCCACTCGATAGACTGGAGCTGGAAATTCGAAAGCCGTCGGTATCCGGATCAGTTTCGCAGGGATCGTATAATAGAGCTCGACACAAGTTTCTTCGCCGACACCGGATACAGCAGCTGGGATCAACGCCCCAACGGAGACATTGCGATTCTCGATTACACAAACGGGGGCAGTCTGGACAGCTACTCGTGGCACAAAAACGGCGGGCATAACCCATTTATTCGCGCGTACCTCACGCGGGAGAGCGATATCACATAAAGGCCCTTTGAATCCCGTTAGAAGGACGACATACAGCATCCTCGGAAATATCTTAGTCAAACCATAGTTCGAGACGTGGTAACCCCGCCCCTTCCAGTTGCCTCTCGGATACGCCTTGCCTCGAAGAAAACCACTCACCGAAAACCCCGAACAAGAACCACGTGAAGCTCCATCAAAGCGCCCCTACCCCCGCCACCAGCCACGAGAGCCAAGAAGGAAACCCGTGGTTCTTCGTCCCGAGCATAAGCCTATGGAGCGGATTAGTGAATGTAGTTCTATTCTCCATTCCAACTGTAATCCTTAAAGATCGCGGCTATTCAAATACCTTCATCGGACTAAGCACTCTGGTGACAATTCCCTATGCGATCAAGTTCCTGTGGGGACCGATTGTCGATTCGTGGGCAACGAAACGAGCCTGGATTCTGCGTATGGCTGAGGTTCAGACATTGCTCTGGTGCGTATTGCTCGTTATCGTTATCGCACCGACGCTCAGCGTGCCGGCGTTTCTCACACTACTATTCATTCTGAGTATATTCAAGGGCCCTCAAGAAATCGCGCTGGTAGGATATTATCTGGTCGCCCTGTCTAGAGCCGACCAAGCCAAATTCATCGGCATCCGGCCGCTCACCTCCAGGCTAGCGATGGTAACCACAGGATCCGTTCTTGTCGCGGGAGCCGGCATCTTCGGAAAAGTCGTCGGAGCTGGGGACCCCCGCTATACCTGGGGCTTTTATTTCGCCTGCCTTATTTTGATATACACTATCGCATACTTCTGGGTACGCATGACTTGTCCCTTCCCCCCAGCCGATGCCCCAATCAAGGTACCACAGGGGCAGTCACGATGGAACTCCTTAGCAGAACCCTTCAGAGCCTTACTTCGAATCAAAGGGATACTGCTTGCGGTGCTATTCATCCTCTTTGTCCGCGCCGGAGAGGCATTTATTCAGAGAATGGTTGTGCCATTCTACATGGACAGCAGAGCCGTCGGAGGATACGCCTCGGACGTGACCCAAGTCGGTCTGATCGGAGCAGTCGGCTTACTTGGGGCTACGCTCGGCGCCCTTCTGTCCGGATTCTTCATAAAGAAGTACGGGATACGCAAAATAATGGGGTGGTTTATCGCCGCGACGATTTTCCCAAACCTTATATATACCATATTAGCCATATTCAAAGTCGACACAGACATCGCGGTCAATTTAATCCCAGTTGGAATCGATTATTCAACAAACATCAATCTCGCTCTGGTTTGCGCGGCGTTTGGTGAGAATCTGGGATACGGACTCGGATTCTCCGCAACTGAGTACTTCCTGTTCTCAGTATCGCGAGGAACACATCAAACAACGATTGCGGGAGTTCTACTCTCCGTACTGTATTTTTGCACCCTCATTTTCGGTTCTATGAGCGGGTGGGTACAAAGCCAATCCGGTTGGGCGTGGTTTTTTGTGATCAGCGTAATAATTTCAATGCCTGTCTTTTTGATCATCCCCCGCCTTCAGTATCCGGACGAACAACCCAACCAACAACCAACCAAATAACAATGATCTTTGATACTTTGCCCAATGCCTCTAGGTACTTAACCGTCCACCGGTCCCTCCCCACCGCCTTCGAATACCTCGCCAATTTTGTCCCGTCTACACCCGACGGGAGGTATGCGATCGACGCTGACCAGGTCTTCGCCTTGGTTCAAAGCTATGAGACAAAAACCGCTAACATCCGCGTATTTGAAGCACATCAGAGATATATTGATCTCCAGTATATCGTATCTGGAGAAGAACTAGTCTACTGGGCGCCCGCGTCCGATATGAGTGCTCAGGCGGAGGTTGACACAGCAAAGGATCTCTTGCTCTTCAAGGGAGATAAACTACCCCCAATATCTTCAAATAAACTAGGAAACGGCACGTTTGGAATCTACTTTCCCGAGGATGCCCACATGCCCGGGTGCCAAATTGCTCACCCCGGGGCCGTCAAAAAGGTCGTCATAAAGATAGCGATCTAGGCTGGTCTTGGTGATCAATCATGGAACATCTAAAAACTACGCTACTGATAGTCGGCGGAGGCACCGGAGGTTGTGCGGCAGCCTTGGCGGCAGCCCGCTCTGGGATACGAACAATTGTAGTGGAAGAAAGTGACTGGATTGGAGGGCAATTCACCTCTCAGGCCGTTCCGCCAGACGAGCATGGTTGGATCGAGAGGTTTGGTAGCACCGCAAGCTATAGACGCTTTCGAGAAACAATTCGGGCTCACTATCGCACGTACTATCCTCTAAAACCCGGCCCGCGTGACCATCGTTTCCTGAACCCAGGCAATGGATGGGTGTCACCGCTATGTCATGAGCCTAAAGTTGCGCTCAACGTCTTGCGCTCCCTCCTTTCGCCTTTCGAAACGGCGGGGGATTTGTCTCTCGTCACAAATCACCACCCGATCGCCTGCAGACACGAAGGCAGTGATCAACTTTATAGCATCATATTCCGTTGCTCGGAAACAGGCAACGAGCTCACGATAGAGGCAAACCTATTCGTCGACGCCACCGAGAACGGAGATCTGCTATCACTTGCCCAAGTCGAGCATGTGACGGGCGCCGAAAGCAAGGATGATACAGATGAGCCAGACGCCAAGTCCACAGCCCAACCGGACAACGTCCAAGCGTTCTCAGTATGCTTTGCGATGGACTATAGTCCGAAAGCCTCCCATATCGGTAACGCGCCAGTAAACTATGAGTATTGGCGCGCGTACATCCCAAAGCTGATCCCGCCATGGCCCGGCCCGTGGCTTTCACTACAAGGGATAAATCCACGAACCATGCGGCCGCATCCGTACTACTTCAATCCCAACAGCGAACCGCTGGGTCCTTTCGGCGGGTTATGGGGCTTCAGAAGAATACTTGATCGGAAACTTTTCCTACAAGGTTCATTTATGAGTGATATCTGCCTCGTAAACTGGCCGATGATTGATCATGTAAATACCCATCTCCTAACAGACGACATCAATGCACGCGCTGCTAGTGTTTCCAACGCAAGAGAACAGAGCTTATCCATGTTCTACTGGTTACAGACCGAAGCGCCCCGTGCGGATGGCGGAACCGGGTGGCCCGGTTTGCGCCTTAGGGGTGATATCACCGGAACCACCGACGGTCTCGCAAAGATGCCCTACATTCGCGAAGCCCGCAGGATCCGTGCCGAGTTCACCATCCGCCAGCAACATATAGCAGAGTCGTGCAGACCGAATGACACCGTCGGCGAGGAGTTCCCCGACAGCGTCGGGATCGGATACTACCGGATAGATCTACACCCCACTAGCGGCGGAGACAATTATCTCGACGTCGGATGCCTGCCTTTCCAGATACCTCTTGGAGCCTTAATTCCGGTGCGTTTCGAGAATCTGCTACCCGCCGCAAAAAACATCGGAACTACTCACATAACAAATGGTTGCTATAGAGTACATCCCGTTGAGTGGAACATAGGCGAGGCTGTGGGCGAACTGTCGGTGTATTGTCTGGAAAATAATCTGAAGCCTCGGGAGGTTTATCGTGACGCACGCCAACGCCAGCGGTTCCAGCGAAAATTGAAGAACGCGGGTTTCGAGCTGAAGTGGCCCAAGGGGATCAGTTCAGCGGATGGAGATCCCCACCTCCACGCTAGTCACAGATACTACTAAAGCACCCTATAGATGAGTTACGCGCCAAACACCCTTCTTCGTTTAGCAGCCTGGATATCACTACTCAGTTTCCATTCTTTATTACCCGGGATGCAGCCAATAACCATAAAATCGCCGGATGATCTGGTCCTTGGTGAAATAACCATTCCCGGCCGAATCATACACAGGGCGATCGACGGATCATGGCTGAGACTGAAGTTGGAGTCTGATCGCGGAGACTTTGCTTGGAGGGTTACTAACTTAGGGGACGTTCCGTCGGTCCCGGGGCGTGGTCCTGAGCCCCCAGTACGAACATCCCTGCCGTCTTGGGAACAGCTGCATCCAACTCCCCCAAGCTCCGCCGCTCAATTGTTTCGAGGCCGAGCAACCGAAGTCGCGAGGAAGGGTCGACAGATGATGGGACTCTTCCGACTCGGCTCGAAAACTCTACGCTTGGAGTTTGTCTTGGTCGAAGACAATCCGGCTGAGGATCAAATTGCACCAACCCTTCGGAATATTGCCTATGGAGCGCATGATCGACAGATGATCGATGCGTATTTGCCTGAATCCCAAAGACCGACGCCGGCAGTGATATACATTCACGGAGGAGCTTGGATCAAAGGAGACAAGCAAGGCATCAAGGGGCAAAAAGAGTTTGTCGACGCTGGCATTGCCGTTATCGCGATAAACTATCGATATTGTCCGGACGAGAATCCCGGACCAAACACTCCCGCGGTGGCCTTTCCCCTTCGTGACGCAGCCCGGGCCCTCCAGTTCGTGCGCAGCCAATCGTCTAGATTGAACATCGATTCTAGTAACATCGGTATCTGGGGAGTGTCTGCAGGAGCCTTCTCCGCACTTTGGCTGGCCACACACCCCGACCTCAGGGACGTCGCCTCGATTGACCCGGTAGAGCGGGAGTCATCGAAGCCAAACTATATCGCTGCGGTTATGGCCCAGACCTCCCTGGACCCCGAGGAGATGCAGCGGTGGGTAGGACCGGAGCTAGACTACGGAGCCCACGCGTTCGCCATCAAGGGGAACGGAAAAAGATCTAGGTTCGAAACTTTCCTCGCGATTCGCGACACGCTGATGCCATGGATAGAAAGCTATTCGCCTTCTGCCCTCCTAGATCATGAGACCGTCCCCATATATCTAGACTATATTGATTTCTCTCTTGTACCTAGCGAGCCGCTTGACTCCTACTTTGTCCACTCACCTAGATTCGGGATCGGCTTCGCTGAGAAAGCTGCTCGGGCCGGCGTGGAGTGCCACCTAAGATACGCCGGCGTTGAGGACCCTCACTACGACGGATGGAAAACGTTTCTGATCGAAAAGCTATCCCCTTGAGATAAGATACAGCACCCCGGATGATCGCCAGTTTAGATCCCCATTTATACGCGACGGCGAAATTCAGCTCCACGTAGAAAAAGGACTAGCGTCCAGTTCGTTCGCCTTTGGCTTAATAGACCATACATTTAATCGTAAGCGTCTGGTCAGGGACTCTCTTTCCCGGCGGCAGAGACTCCGACAAGAAGCACCTCTGCGTTATATGATGTCCATGCAGAGCACAACATCAGAGTGCCGGATCAGATCTTTGCTGTGGGCGCGGCTGGCCATCGCGGCGAGGCGCGCCAAGACATCGCCCAGGTATCCGGCCGGCGCATCGAGCCACTACCGCCATCACGTGCTCAACGGTCGCGGGTGACGCCCACCTTCGCACTCCGACCGGCGAATGACACGATCATCTTCGCGGACCGCCACGAGTCCTAGGAGAGCGTTCCGGCTTGCGGAACATTGGCGTCGGTTCCGCTTCATCGATATCCTGAACCTCGGCAAGACGCTGATACGGCACTAGCCAGAGCCGGTGAGCGTTCAGTGCACTATTCAAAGGCAGACTCAGCCGGACATTGGTCTGAGTAGCAATCTCTACCGTCATGCCGACGTTGCCCATGAAGCTTCTGGCTAGCTGCCAAAAAATGGAGCCGTCGTGGGCATCAAAGAAGCAAGCTACCCCGCGCTGACTACCGAAGAACGTAATGCGCTCGTAGATAAAAACATGCTCTGCCTCTCCAAGCCCCGTTACCACCACCCTCCAGAAGCCTTGGCCGAGGCCATAAACTTCCTTCACCATGGAGACTCGACGAAAGACACAACATCGCATCAATATCCCTACGAAGTTCTGTCTTCGTCCAGTGCCTAGCCCCAACCGCTACATCTCGCTCCGCCGTCTGCTCGGCGTGGGTGCCACGAATTCACCTACTGCTTAACGCGTAACCCATGAAATTCGATTCACTACCAACCCAAGTTGCTCAAGTCATTAAGGATGAGATACACAGTGGCCGTTGGATCGGCTGGCTTCCCGGCGAGCGGGGACTTGCATCCCTGCTTCAGGTGAGCCGAAGGACCCTCACCGCCGCAATAAAGCAACTTAATACAGAAAGAGTCATCTACTCCCAGAAGGGAAAGGGGAATCAAATTCTACCAACTGATCAATGGACAATAGAGCCAAAAAAAACCCGCCATATAGGGCTACTAACGCCAGAACCTCTCGATCTGATGAGGCCGGGGGCGATCCTCTGGGCAAGCGACCTCCGTGCAATGCTTGCTGAAGAGGGTTGCCTGCTGACCTCGTTCTACGGGCACAAGTATTTCTCAAAACAACCGCAAAAGGCCCTCGCGCGCTTGATAGTAAGCAATCCCCAAAATTGCTGGGTGATCGCACACTCCACTAAAGAAACTCAGCAGTGGTTCCTCGACCAAAAGGTTCATTGCGTTCTTGCCGGAACCAGACAGGAGGGAATCGACCTCCCAGATATCGACATCGACTTCCATGCCCTGTGCTTTCACGCCGCGAATTTACTAATTAGCCGGGGGCATACAAAGATAGTCCTCCTTCTGACAGAATCACCAGGATACGTTGCCAGCGAACGCGACGCCGACGCCGGCTTCCGAAAAGCATTTTCTCAAAGCCGAGCGACCTCGCTGAATCCGCTGGTCGTCTACCATAGACGTTCCAAGGATCACCTCGTGACGACACTGGAGAGGCTTTTCTCACGTACGGACAGCCCGACCGCCGTAATCGTTACCCACGGTCTAGACTATCTGACGGTCTCGAGTTTCTTGGCTCAACGCGGGCAAAATATCCCAAGAGATGTTTCAGTAATCTCTCGTAACGATGACTCATTTCTCGACGCCCTTATCCCAACACCGTGTCGATATGGAACACACGCCACTAGCCAGTTCGCTAACAAGCTTTTCAAAATGGTCATCTCGGCGGCGTCCGATACTCACTTACCGCAGCGACACGCGAGAATTGAACCGGAATTTATAAAAGGAGAATCGATAGGCTATAGGATTTGAACAGGAGGTCAGCGACTATTTAACGAGACCGCCAAAAGAAATGTAAAATGGCGAAGGAGCGGGAGCGCCCCGGGGAGGCCCGGGGAACATCCCTTTTCTAAACGGGAGAAACTCCTTTTCAGTTTACCGTCAGCACCGCCTCTGAACTTGCTGTGGCGCCACCCGTATCAGACACGACAACAGCGTAAATACCAGCATCGCTGTGACGGGTCGAAGACATGGTCAAAGTCGAGCTCGAAGCCCCCGAAACCACCCCATCATCTGCTACCGCCACACCGTTCCTGAACCACCTATATACCAATGAACCAGACCCGCTCGCACTGACCGTAAGGCTGCTAGGCTCTCCACAATCCACCGCCACCGATTCCGGCTGGTTTGTTATAGTTGGACTCTTCCCCAATACCAACGAGAATTTAGCAGCGTCCGCGATGACAAAGCCATTCGCGCCCTCATTAGTAAGCTTGACGTAGCTGCCGGCGCCTACCTGCAAATCAACCGTGCCAATGAGATTCCACACGCCCCCACCGGTTCTCTGACTTATTGTGGACGGCGCCGCAATGACGCCATCGAATAGCTCTACCGGCACATTGCTTGCGCGATTTGAATGCGCGGTCCAGATCAAAGATACATCGTATAACCCGGCCGTAGTGATGCTTGGAACAAAGGAGGCACTCTTTCCTCCACCGGCATTTCCATCAGTTAAATAGTTTGAGCCATAGTAACCAGGAGAGGCAGCACTCTGCGTCCATAGGCCCACAAGATTAACCCCGCTCGAAGCGGTGTTGTCTATAACCACCTCCGCAGCAACCGGGACACCGGCCACCTCGACGGAGATGGAACTCTCCGCGGTTGAATTGACCGCCGTAACAATATAGTGATAGGACGTACCGTTAGAAACGGCCGTATCGATGAATCCCGGAGCAGACAATCCAGTCGCAACCGCCGTGTAGCCTCCCCCAAAAGTACCGCTACGCTTTACGCTGTAGGAAGTCGCGTAAGGTACAGCGGTCCAATCAAGAACCAGAGATGAATCGGCAACATTGAGTGCCATACCTCCAACAACCGACGGAGCCGGCGGAAAAGCCGACAAATCCGAGACCTCGGAAGAAGGCATGCTTCGCCCATAACCGTTCACCGCTTCAACAATGTAGTAGTAAATCACTCCAGGATCGAGCCCCTCATCCAAATAGCTGGATGAGGTATTCTCCGCCACAATCGTGGCATAGGGCCCACCCGCAGTCTGTGATCGTTTAATCGTATAAAAGTCTGCTGATTGCGACGCACTCCAAGACAGCGATATCTGCTCGTAACCGCCCGTCGCCGTGACTCCCACCGGAACTGCCGGCGCCGACAGCGCCTCTCCTCCAATCTTAATATAATCAACACCGACCGGATACCCGACCGTGACACCGGATCTCGTGCCATCCCCAAGCCCAATGCTGATCTGTTTCAATGTGCCACTCCAGCCGGGGGCGTCCCACATATCCACCAAGTAGTCTGAGTATCCGGCATCCTTAGGCTTCAGCAAAAATTGCTTTTGAGGACTGTCCGGAAAACCGGGTTCCGAGGTCGTCGTGAAGAATACTTTTCCGTGAACCGAGCTGCTTTCGTTTTTCATCCGAATCTTCAAGAACCGCATGGAGGCCAAATCGCCACCGAGGCTGTCCGGTGACAAAATCCGCGGCGTGTTTGTTATAATATCACCCACTAACTTTCCGCCGGACACCCCAAAGTCTACCCCAATTCCGGGCGGCACTGTGTGCGTAACCGTGCCTGTATATATTGACCAACCTTGCGCATCGGAGTCGAAATGCCACGCGAATGCCTCATCAATGGCGACAGGCGGCACCGGCGGCGGAACACCACCTCCGCTATATTCGAGCAGAAGCATCCAGTCCGAGCTGTCAGGACGAGCGGGCAACTCGAGGCCCGGTGACGACACCACGATCGTCCCCGCTCCGCTAGTTGCGCCGGTGCGAGGATTGAACCAAGTCGCTACATATGAGGCGCCCGAGTAGGCGGTTCCAGGCAACAGTGTTCCTGTTGAATACGTTGCCCCCGCAGGGAACCAAACAAGAATAGTGTTATAACCATCCGACTTGACAAGCAACCTAAGGTTACTCGGAACACCGGTCGTCGGCTCCAACTCCCACCACTCGAGTCCTTCATAAAAGTCCCTAAGTCGCCCCATATCAAAGGCGCCATCCAGCGCCACCTTGTCCCACCAATCTGGAATCGGAAGACCCCAGTTCGTGGGTTGCCCAAATCCGTCGTACGAACCGCTGTAAACACCCGTGGCACCATACCCGTATCCCGCAGCACCAGACTGGATTGCGGTGTAGGCCGACTGCCTTACGACCTCGGAATCAACCACAAATCCAGTTTTCGTAAACCCTTCATAGTTCAATTCCGCCTCCACAATTGGATCAGGGTTCTCTTTGAAATAATTGTATAAATAGTCCCCTTGATCCGGTGTCCGAAAATGTCCGTTCTGATCAATGATCATGTCACTCCAAGACATATCCCAAGATGGATCGGTATGGTCGGGTCCAACGGGACTCTGATGAAGCCCGAGGAGACGTCCGTGACAATCGATACTTTTCAAGTATTCACAGAGAGCAAAGATCTTAATCGCTCTTCCCGCGACATCGCCCTGAGACGCATTATATTCCTGCGTGATGAGCCACATAAAGTTATACGCGCCAAACCGCGCCAGCATATAACGGTAGTGCCGTTTCAAATCGACCAAAGGAACCGGATCCAACAGGGCCACGCCAGCCACCCCAAGATTCACGACCAATCCGCTGGAGTCGGCATACGTCATATACTGGTCATATAATTGCCAGTAATCGATATCCGTATATAGCGGATTACCAAGATCTGCAATGTTGTCCGTCTTCTCAAAGGTTTTGTTGCTGTTATCATAATCAGACTCATCTTCATACATTCCCTTGCTACCGTGCATCTGCAACACCGTGAAGCCCTGAGCGACACGCTGGTCGATCGCCCAGTCGAAAGTTTTTCCCGCTGGCAACGAACCGTTCTGCGAGGGATCAATGGGCATCCGGTAGCAGGGAGTGCTCCACATCGTGTCACCGACATAGAAGAACGGCGTTCCATCGCTGTAGGTGAAATACCTCCCGTTCCCGCTGCGCCTCAGTATCCCACCATGCTGATACGTAGGCAACGATCCGCTGGCACCGGCCACTGAGAACGAGCCGGAGAGGTTATCCAACCCGGTGTCGGAAGAATTGCTACAACTCGTGACATAAGTCCACGTACCCGCGGTCGGAGGATTAAAGCGCGCCTTCCAGGTACTGCCACCATCCCAGAAACCAATCACGACCATCTCCTCCGAATTCGGCCCAGTAAACTCTACCGTAAAATCGACCTCACTATCATCGAAGGGATTAGTGTACGAGGCGACTGAGGTAAATGTGAGCTCAAACGGACGATACTGCTGCCCTTGAGCGAATGCTTCGCTCAGAAACGCCACCAGAACCCCGACAAGGAGCCAGCCTCTAGCGGTCGCGCAAGATATATTAACAGCCCAATTCATATTTTTCCTTTCGTTTCATTATGTCACCGCAGAAACTACTATAAAGATTTTGAACCTATTCGTTCACACTAGCTACTCCCTTGTCATATTCGCATTTGCCACAAGCCGCACCAAACGAACTCCGTGTCTGGGTAGCGATACTGCAAGCGGTGCGTCAGTACTCCCGACGTCTGACTGACGCCAAACATCACGAACAACCAGATCCGGATCAACTTTCAGTGCTGACCACGGAATGCTTAACTCGATGGGTAATTCGCCACGGTTGAAGATTCCGAGTGCTGTTGAACCGTCCTCGAGTTTTTTGATCCAATACTCAACATTTCCCTCCGAGTGGACCCTGCCGGCCTGCCGCCCCAACGAGTCCTGATTAATTGCCAACACCTCATCATTGGTAAGCAAAGCTAATGTAAAGGCATCGAGGTTTCTCACGTCACAGCCGAGCAAGAGCGGAGCCGAAAGAAGCGCCCAGAGAGAGACATGACTATATTGCTCATCCGGTGTCAGTTTGTTATCCCGGCGTCCCCATCCCCAGCCTACGTCACCTACAACCAGCATGTCAGGATCGTTCCAACCGCCTGGTCCAGCGAATTCCTCGAGACCGGCCTGAGAGAAGCCAATTCCGGACATATTCGACCAAGAGTCACGTATATCATAAGTGGTTCGCCACAGGTGACCTCCTGCCTCACGCCCCCATTTCCACACATCAGCATGGCCGTATTGGCAGATGCTATAAAGAATATTCCTGGGAGTCTTGGACAAAATCTCTCCGAGAAAATCGTAAGGCGCTCGGTGCTCCTCAACTGAACCGTAGTCTTTCATCAACACTCGATAGCTACACTGGTCGTATTTAATATAATCAAACCCCCACTGTGCCCACTGCCGCACATTTGCCTCCTCCACTCCGAGACTTCCGTAGTTGGCCCCGCAAGTCATCGCGCCCGGCGAGCTATATATCCCTGCCTTCAACCCCAAATCGTGAATAAAATCCACTAGCCCCTTCATGTCCGGGAATCGACTGTTTGCAGCCAACGCCCCGTTTTCATTAAGCGCAGGACCTTGCATATCTGGATAGAAAGGGCGGCTCGTGCTAAACGGGGACCGTTTGGTGTTACGTCCAAGAGCCTTCAATACCCGTGGTAGGTCTGTTCCAGGCTCGGGAGCATTTGTCCAATACTCGTCGATGTTTACATACGTCCATCCGTGATTCACCAATCCAGAGTCCACGAGCGCTCGGGCGGTTTCTCGGATCACTTCATCCGATATCGTATGAGCAAAATAGTTCCAGCTGTTCCACCCCATCGGCGGCGTAAGGGCCAAGTCCGATCCGATCCGAATCGATACTGTTCGCTCACCGGTTCCGAGTTCGTTGGAGACTTTAATTAATACTTTGTATTCACCGACAGTCGTAGGCCGTCCAAAAACTTGACCCGACTTTGGGTCAAACTCCAGTCCGGGAGGCAAACCACTCACCTCGGTGCGCAGCGGTCGCCGTCCCGAAATTGGAATCGTGTAAGAAAATTCATTTCCGGGGCGGGCACCCACGAGACCTGGCCCGTTGACCCTTGGGGTATCGGGAACTGGTGGCGTGAGGATGTACTTCTCCTCCACGGGACGTTCAGACAAATACGGAGCGAGCCCCTCATACTTTATCATCGGATTGATCCAATTTACGTTTGGCGCGGTGGTACGGCCCACCTTCCACTCAGCTCGCGGCTGGACTACGACAACCAGCTCGGTGACTCCATAAAGATCTGCTTGAACGCTGGTAAGCCCATCATTGGCCGGCTTAAGCTTGGTCTCATCCAAGAGTCTGCCGTTACCGTATAGTTCCACAAATACCGTTCCTTGGCCGAACATCGAGTCGTCCGGGGCAAACTCAGCAGAAAAGCGGCGGGCACGTCCATCAAGGATGATATACGCCGATGCCTGACCACTAGTGCCAAAGCCTCCACTCAAGATCCTTCCCCCGGAGCGCATTACATTACCATACCCATTCCGATCAGCTTGGACAGACCTTACAGGAGAGTGCTCAATCTTGGCTAGGTCCAAGTCAACTAGCTGAATAGTCTCAGCCTTCCCCAAAATCGAAAACGCCGTGAACAGAAGCACCGCTGTTGTGGTATTTTTTAACATTTCTAGTATCACTGGTCGCTCAAACGGGATTTTCAACAGGCAGCCCCCGGGCGAGGGGCTGCATCACTACAGAGTATCAGAACGTCTGGTTGAATGTCAGACGGTAGGTTATCGGCTGCCAAGCGGTCAAGTTGCGGTCAGACACCGAAGATCTCAGCGCATCTGTATCAAATACGTTAATCACATTCGCCTGAATGCTCCAGTTCGATTTCGGCTTGGCATATGAAACCGTGAGATTCGTGACCTCGTCGGAGGGTATCCAGAACGTAGCGGTGCTATCACCGGTCCTACTTCCAGTGTGTTTAAACGAGGCTCCGAGCCCTACTCCGTTTAGAATAGTGCTGGTGAAAGTGTACTTCACAAACGCGGAATATGTTGCGCTTTGCGGCACACCGCGAAACGGCAGACCGCGCTCGTTTACAGACGTTAGGTCCGAATAGGCGAGAACCATATTCAGTCCACGCACCGGCTGCCATGACACATCGAGTTCCCACCCCTTAGTATTCTGAGTTCCCGCAGGAATATTGACCGTCCCTCCTCCCTGTTCCGGGGGGCGCGCCACCGGCGTCACCACATTGGTTAGCTCCATGTCAAAAACCGATGCTGTCGCAACAAGATTGCTATCATCGAAATCAAGTTTAACCCCCAGCTCGTCGATTTTGCCTTCTTGATTCGGAAACATTTCACTGCTACCCGGGTTAAAGGTCGTCGCCTCCTGTGCGAAGATACCGAGTCCCCTGATCGGCTCTACGACCACTCCGAACTTGTAGGTCCATGCATTCTTTTTGATAACCGCGTTGGGAGTCTCCTCCAGCTGGCGGTTTACTCGATATCCTTCATTCTTGTTGTTGTCGTATCGACCGCCCGCAACGAAGATCAGTCGTTTTTTCAGGAAGGAGATGTTGTCTTGCAATGCATACGCCTGTCCAGCGGTGTCAACAGGGGCATTCTGGACAGTGAATCCACCAACACCGCCCGCCGCTTTTATACCCTCGAACGTAACTCCTTCCAGTTCGACCTTAGACCGCTCCGGAATGAGCGAATACGTGTTAGGCGCGCTTGCCGGTGCATTGGGGAATTTCGCGTTCCAGAATTCAAATGTACGCCGCTGTTCTGACTCCCGCGCGTCAAAGCTGAACACCAGTGTATGTGCGGAAGGTCCAATCTCGTATTCCCCGACGGCATCGAAGTATCCAGCAATATCATTGCGGAAGCTTTCGAAGTCTCGGGCAATTAGCGTAGTGCGCCAGTCCGCGACCCGCGGGTCCTTGGACGAGATTTCGCGATTCGTGCCCAACACGTTCCCGTTGGCATCGAAAGCACGAACAGTTCCTCCCGAATAACTCCGCGACTTGTCCCCCCAATTGTCGTTCTTTCTCCCCATAAGCCGAACGGTCCACTTCCCTCCCAACGCGTCGACGCTGGCGCGGTAGCCGAGTTCCATTGAACGAGTGCTTTGGGTAACATATGAATCGTCGGGGAAGTTTGTATAATCTCGACCATCTCCCAAAAAGAAATCGGGAAGCACGTCATCCTTATCAATGAAGTTCCATCCCTGTTCGCTGTCGCCTTTGTATTCGAAATAGTTGTAGCGATACCAGACGCGCTGGCTCTTTTGCTTCCCGAAGTCATAGGTCAGCACTCCAACCGCAGTCCGTCGCGTGTCCTCCCCTCCCCACGATTTTTCACCCTCACGGTCAACCAAGACCAAACGGTGGCTGAGGCCCGTCTGCCCTAGGGGACCGGTGGTGTCTACCATGCCACGAATGAACTCGTCCCAGCCTCCGCTGACTCCGACTTGAACCATTGTTCGCGGCTTGCTCAGTGGCATTTTGCTGATCCGATTTACGACACCGCCCATGCTATGGGACCCAAACAAAATTCCCGCAGGTCCCTTAATAACCTCCAACCGCTGGAAGGACCCGGCATCGTTCGCCGCAGTATTGAGGCCGATTTCCCTATCAGGGAGCCCGTCGCGGTAGTTTACGCCGAGCTGAGCATACCCCCGCAACGTATACTGAGCGCCGTCTCGCGTGGCGATGCCCGACACGTAGTCGATTGCGTCATTTACCTCCAGAGCGGCGACATCCTTCAGGAACTGCTCATTAAGTGAAATAATCGAGCCTGGGATCTCCTTAATTTGGAGGTTAACTCGCGAACCACCAAGTGAGTGAGTTGATCCGTAGCCGCGATCTTGGTCGGTAGACACCTCAAAAACAGGCAAAGCGACAACTTCTTCGTCGCTGCCCGTTTCGCTTGTGGCGCTGGCTTGAGCGAACACGGAGACGGAAGACACGCCTGTGAATAGGAGTAACGAAAGATAATTACGCATTTTGTTAATACGCGACATAGAGCGGTTCATAGTATTGGGGCGGGGTTGAACGGCGCGAGCTGCGCCTCGGTTAAGTAAGCGATGCCTGTTTTGCTACTAGATCCATTCTCGCTCAAGGCGCGGTTCCTGGATTCTTTTTGAATCCGCCGCCCTATGTGTTTCGGAAGCAAGGAAACGAGCGTAGCCGAAGTAAACAGGATAGGTGGTTCGATTAAGTTGAGGCCCCTAGCGGTAGTTGGCACGCAACGTTGCACACCATGGAGGCACACATTCTCGGCTACTCCTCTTCTGCGCTATCCGCCCACTTCTCCACGAGCCGACAGTATTCGAAGATTCGGTTTGTCTCTCCTACAGAGTAAATTCGTGTCAAGTATGCGCCACATCGAGAGAGATGCCACTCCTCCGTGGCGTTCCCGGCCGTAAAGCGCTATTTCACCGTCCTTCGAACCCCCCCTTCGTGCGCCGCCGCGACCGGAGCGCCAAAGCCCGCCCAGACCGATCCCTTCACAAGATGGTTCGCTGATGTGCCATCCGGTAACCCCGCGGGGTCTTTCCATGCGCCGCGCGAAACAGCGCGTAGAAATGCGAAAGATTGCCCAGCCCGCAGTCCAACGCGATGTCTATGATCGGACGCTCCGTCACCCGCAGCTCCCGCGCCGCGAACTCCATGCGGATTTGGTTCAGGTAGTCCGTCGGCGTTACTCCCAGCACCGCCTTCAGCGTGCGCGCCACATGCTCGGCGCTTCGCCCCGAGGCTTTCACCAGCGCCGGCACCCCCCGGGCAAATACCTCAGGGCGCTTTGCCGACATCATCGCATGCCGCAACCAGTCCGGCATGGGCGGGAGCACCGGCTCCTCCTCCAACCGGCAATACTCGTGCAGTCCCAACAGAAAGCTCTCGACCGAGACTCGCGACCGCGGCGAATTGCTCAACATCACCACCCGCCGCCGGAGCGTCGCCAGCATCGGCCCCGCTATACGGACGCGGAAGGGGAATTTCTCCGGCGGATCAAAAAGAGCGCCGAGTTCATGCCGATGACGGTTCAAAAGATCCGCTCGGATCAACGGGGAATAAGCGAGGTTGATTAACGAGAACCCTTGCTCGTCCACCGCCTCCAACCGGTGGCAATCCGCCGGTCGCACCATCACCAAATCCCCCGCATCCAGCCCCCGACGTTCGCCGTTGATCTCGTGTAGCCCACTCCCGCTCTCAATCCAAAATACCTCGGGAAAGTCGTGCGTGTGCAGACGTGTCACGCGTGTCGAAGAAAACGGGATCATCGCCAAATGATGCCAATGCTCCGCCGGCACCAACCGCCGCCATTGTTTATGCTCAACCATATCAATATGGCACAACTTTTTGTCACACCGCGGCAAGACATGATCGGCCAAAGTGACTATGCTCGCGTTATGGAAAAGCCGCCGGCCTCCCCAAGCTCCTACCCTGCCTCCTACCCTCCGCCACTGGCGGGTCTGTGCTCTCACGCGGAGGGTGCCGCACCCGGTTTGCCGGTGGACGCAACCGTTGATCGCCTGCGGCGCTACGTTTATCTGAAGTCCCAATTGCTCTTCTTTTTCGCCGAGCGTTTCAATGGGCTGCCCGAGTGGGAAATCAAGGGAGCCGTCTCTCTCCATCTGTGGCAGGATGCCGAACACAGCAGTTGGTTCCGCCAGCGCATCACCGAGATGCGCACGCCTCCCCACCACCTTGACAAAGTGCCTGATCCGGCGCTGGCCACCTTCTTCCGAGAGCTGCGCACAGCAAAGGACTCTACCGAATTTCTGATCGGCGTGTATGCGGTTCTGAAACCAGCCTTCGCCGCCGCCGCCCGCACGCACTTGCGCGAAAGCCATCCCATTGCCGATCACCCCACACGTCGGCTGCTAAACATGATGCTGCCGGAAGAGGATCAACAGATCGTCTGGGGCGGGGCCGCACTCGACGCCTTGCTTCACCAAGTCAAACGCTCTCACGATGACCCGGCCTTGCTGGCATGGCGACACCACCTGGAATCCTACCTCGCAGGTGCCGGCGGTATTCACGGCGAGAATACGCGTCAGCCGACGAACGACCTCCCGCCATCCCGCGCGTCCGCGGCGGACGACTCCCCCGATGCACCGCCGCTGACCTCGCTGGTGCCAAAACGCGACGCGCGCTTCCCTCACGTCTGGCGCTCGCGCGGCGCGGTCCCGGCGCCGACCCAACCCGTGCATGAGCGCCTCTGGTGGATGATGAACGTGCGCCTCAACGAAATGCATGTTTCCGAACTGGTCGCGACCGTCATCGCCGATTGGCGCGACCAACCCTGGGCGTTTTATCACGACCTCGCGCGTCACCTTTGGGACGAGACCCGCCACTGCATGTTGGGCGAGGTTGCCTTTGTCTCGCAGGGCATCGACTTCACGCAGATTCCCACGCATATCGGTTTCGCCGAATACCCGAATCGTGAGCTGCCTCCACCCGAGCGTTACGCCTTCCTCTGGGGCATCGAGCAGGGACTCATGACGAAGGCCGGCAAGCAGGCGGAAGTCGCACTCGCCCGCGCCGGCGAGGACGAACGCGCGACCGTTTTCCAGGACTTCGATTGGGCCGACGAGGTGCTGCACGCCGCCATCGGTCGGCGTTGGCTGGAGCCTCACTTCAAAACGCGCGAGGCAATGCTCGCCGTATACGAACGCATCCGCCCCGCCTACGACCGCATGAAGGACGAGGATCTGACTCTACCCGGCCGCGATTGGTGGCCCGAGTTTTATCAAAATCACCTCAAGCCACTTGATCCCCGGCTCGGCCAATCACTGTCCGCGCCTTCAATCTCATCCCACCCTACCGACTCATGAAACTCTGGTTCGCTTCCACCGACGCCGACGCCGTCGCGTCCGCTTTTCGTCTAGGTTTGTTTGAGGGCGTCCTCACCAACCCAACCACCTTGGCCGCCGCCTCGCGTCCGCCTCTCGACGTGATTCGCGATCTGTGCTCCGCAACAACCGCTCCGGTGTTTTATCAACTCGCCCACGATTCCGCTGACGCGATGCGCGCCGCCGCCGCCGGCCTCCTCGATCACGGTTGGACCAACCTCGGCATCAAAGTCCCACTCACGCGAGCCGGCTGCGAAGTTCTGCACTGGTTGCGCGAGCAGAAGGTCGCTTTACGCCTGGCCACCGCCGTGACCAGCGTCTCGCCGCTCCTCCTCGCCACCGCACTCGATGTGCCGTGGGTCACCCCGTCCGGGTCGGCGCTCGAAAAGCTCGGCGGACCTTCCAAGCTCACCCTCCTTACCGAGATGCAGGCAGCGTTGGATCGCCAGCAGAGCAGCACCCGCCTTATTCCCAGTTTGTCCTCCCCGGGCGAGATGAACGCGCTGGCCGCCGTCGGCATTCGTGCCGGCTTCATTTGGGATCGAGACCTCGCGCGTTTCGTCGACCATGATCTCGTCAGTCAAACCGCTGCTTCTTTCGAACCCGCTTGGAGCAAACTCAACGCCACGCCCGCGGTCGCCAACCTCGCATATTAGCCCCGCCCATGGCCCTGCTCATCGTAGGCGGCACCGTCGTCGATCTCATCTTTCCCCGCGTTCCACACCTGCCCCACTGGCCTGAGCACACGGAGTTCACCGCTGCCAATCTGATACTCCTGAGCGAACCGCCACTCGTGACCATCGGCGGCAACGGTGCAAACGCTGCCTATGTCGCCGCCCGCTGCGGCGCGGTCGCACAACTGCACACCAACATCGGCACCGATGCGTTTGGTTCCCTCGCCCGCCGTTGGCTCGATGAAAGCGGATGCATCACGCGCGACACACCGCACGCGGGTCGCACTGCCGTCAATGTCACCGCCGCAAATGCCCGCCTGCAACGCGCCACGCTCTTCTACCCTGGCGACGCACCGCTCGTGCCGGCTCCCGCGCCCGGCATCGACCACCTGCTGGTCTGCGGCTGGCCTCATCCCAAGCCAGACGCCCTCGCTTCAAGTCTCCGCGCATGGCGCGCCGCCGACACGCGCACCGCCGTCGATTTTGGCCCAATTCTCGGCGATGCCCCGTCCCTGGCATCTCTGCAACCCGTGCTCGACGAGCTCGACCTGCTCCTCGCCAACGAGCACGAACTCCTGAACATCACCGCCGCAGCCGATCTTGCATCCGCCCTCGGTCGACTCCGCACCGCGTTCGCCGGCGCCGTCGTAATCAAACGAGGCCCGGACGGCGTCACTTGGCTATGCGCCGGAGAAGACACACCGCACGCCCTCCTTGGTCAAAATATCCAAGCTGTGAATACGGTCGGAGCCGGTGACACCTTCAACGGCGCCCTCCTCGCCGCGATCGGGCACGGCACCTCACTGGACGATGCCATGCGCTACGCCGATCAGGCCGCGTGCAGTGTGGTAAGATCGCCTCGGGGCGTGCTGGGCCTCGTGCCGCCGCCGTGGCCGCCTGCCGTTTGATGCCCGGCATGCGATCCGCACCGCCCGCTCTTGTTGTCACGGCCAATCTCTGGACCTTGGCCGGACACCCGTCGCCTCGTCGCGAGTGGTCACTCGCGCGCAAGGTTCGCGAAGTGGCCGAAGCAGGTTTCGACGCAATCACGGCACCCGCAACGTCCGAACTCACCGACCTCATCCGCGAAAATCGGCTCCGTTTCATGGGCTTCTTTTCTTCGAGTGATCCCAAGGAATTCGCGACCCAACTCGCCGCGCAACGCACCGCCGAAGCCGAGCTGATCAATGTGCAAATCGGCGACGACTACACATCCATCGAGGACGGTCTCGCCCTCGCCCAGCAATTGCTCCAAGAGGCGGAGCGCCAGGAAATCTACACCGCGATCGAGGTCCACCGCGACACCGCGACCGAAACTCCCGAAAAGACCTACGCGATCGCCGATGCCTATCACGCCGTCTCCGGCCGCGCGTTGCCGATCACTTGGGATCATTCCCACTTCGCAGTCGTGAAACACCTGAAACCGTTCCTTTTCAAAGAAGTGTTGTTGCGGCGACCGGAATTGATTCAGGCCGCGCGCATCTTCCACCTGCGCCCGTTCAACGGTCAGCATGCGCAGATTCCGGTGATCAACGACCGCGGGCGGCTCACGCCGGAGTTTCGCACCTGGCTTTCGTTCGCCGAGGACCTGCTCCGGCTGTGGCTCGCGGGCCCGCGACCCGGCAACGCGCTTTGGGTGTGCCCCGAAATTGGCCCCATGGGCATCCACGGCTACAACCTCAGCACCTTCGAACCAAGCTGGACCCAGGCGATCGTATGTGCCCGGGAACTACGCAGGCTCTGGCGCCGCCTCAATGGTTTTGAAACCGACGCGCATCCGCCACGGGTTAATCTTAACCGGAATCCGTGAGGAAGCTCGGTTGTCGTCGCAGTGATCTGCCGACTTCTCTCGACCTATACAGGCGCACACAACCGCACAGCTGTGCAGGTCGGAATGCGCTCGGTCTGTGCATTGGGTAGACTGAGATAACTGCTAGACTCACAGCGGATGTCCTCCAACTCGAATAGGCCACTCTATCGACAACTAGCTGACCGAGTGGAGCGAATGATCGAATCCGGCGTCTTGCGGGCCGGAGATCGGATCCCCTCGGTTCGGCGTTTCGGCCGGCAACA
>CAXBDS010000030.1:0-35935 GCA_963974355.1 uncultured Opitutaceae bacterium | reverse complement strand
GCCGGAAGAAACGAGTGATGGATGTTGATCACCGGGCATCCGCAGGCCGCCAGAAACTCGGCGCTCAACACCTGCATATAACGTGCGAGCACAACCAGATCGACGCGCTCTTCGCGGAGAATCTGCAGTTGTTTCGCCTCGTCCGCCGCTTTGGTATCCGCCGCCACCGGCACGTGATAGAAGGGCAACCCGTAACCGGCCGCGACTTCCGCCAGGGTATTGTGATTGGAAATCACACCGACGAAATCAGCGGCGAACTCCCCGGCCCGCCCCCGCAAAGCCAAATCGTGAAAACAATGATCGGCTTTCGAAACAAAGACCATGACGCGAGCCCGCCGTGTCGAGGACACCACATCCACGGTCATGCCGAGACCCGCGGCAAATTCACGAAACGCCTCGGCGCTCCCCTGCCCTTCCGTCGGCGTCCATTCGACACGCTGAAAAAACACGCCGGCTTCTCGATCATGATGCTGATCGGCGTGCATGATGTTGCCGCCGTGTTCGAAAATCCATCCCGCGACCTTCGCGACCAAGCCCGGTCGATCCGGGCCGTGCAAGAGAGCGATCAGAGAGGGAGCGGCAGATGAGGTCATACGGGGTGGCACGATAAAGGGTCAGCAAGGTGCGGCTTGGCCAACTTGAAAAACAAAAAAGCCGGCCCTCCCTGCGGGAGAACCGGCTCTTCGTCAAACGACCAAACTTCCAACCAGGTGGAGGCTCGATTACAGGTGCGACTCGATCGCCTTGTAGAGCAGCTGCGCCGGAGCGAGATCCCCTGCAAGTCCATAGCGAATCTTGATGCTCGTGCGGCCCTTGGTGACTTCCTTGATCTTGATGGTCACAGACGTGTCCGAGCTGTCGCGCGCCGAAAGTTCGGCCTCGACGACCTTCTTCTCGTCCCCGGTCAGGAACAAGTCACGATCCTTCAGACCCGCCTTCGCGGCGGCGTAGGCCTGAGCGAAATCGGCGTCCACTTCGTTTTGAAGTTCACCGAGCTTATACTCGGCCGTGGTATCGCCATCGACCACGACCGTCGTGCACGCAGGAAGGAAACCCAGCAAGCCGACGGCCGCGGTCACGCCCAGCAGGCGACGAATAGAAATGTTTGGAGTTTTCATAGTTACAGATGATTGCTCCCAGCACAGACCCAATGCGCCGAACGTGGTTCGACAAAATCTTTCGGGGACCGCCGGCCCGATTACCGACGGTCAGGCAACGAAAGCGCCATCAGCGCTTCGTCACGTTGCCCGCATAACGCTGGATCGGGCGCACCCCGATTTCCTTCTGGATCAATGCCTCGATGCCGCGCACCGCGGCGAACGCGCCTGTAATGGTGGTCATGATACACACGTTGTGCATATAGGCCGCCGCCCGGATCTTGTTCTCATCCTTGCGCGGAATCATGCCTCCCGGCGTGTTGATCACCATGTGAATCTGACGATTCTTGATCATGTCGACCGCATTGGGGCGACCTTCTCCGATCTTCTGCAGGGTCGTGACCGGCACGTTGTTTTCGGCGAGATGCTTCGCCGTGCCACTCGTCGAATAGAGCTCGAAACCAAGCGACACCAAACGGCGGGCCAGATCCACGGCGCGTCCCTTGTCCTGGTCCTTGACCGAGAGAAACACGTTCCCCTTGACCGGCAGCCCCGGTTTGACCGCCGCCTGAGCCTTGGCAAACGCCACTCCCAGATCGTCGTCCAGGCCCATCACTTCACCCGTCGAGCGCATCTCCGGGCCGAGCGTGATCGTCGCACCGGGGAAACGCACAAACGGGAACACCGCTTCCTTCACGCACCAGTGCTTCGGGATTTGCTCGGTGGTGAAACCGAGATCCTTGAGCTTCATCCCGGTCATGACCTTGGCGGCAAGTTTCGCCAACGGCAGGCCGATGGCCTTGGCCACGAAGGGCACCGTGCGGGATGCGCGCGGGTTGACTTCAATGATGTAGAGATCGTCGCCCTTGATCGCGAACTGGACGTTCATCAGGCCGACGACGTTGAGCGCCTTGGCCAGCGCATGAGTCGCCGTGCGCACCTTGTCGAGCATCGCCTCGGCGAGCGTGTGCGGAGGCATCACCATGGAGGCATCGCCGGAGTGCACCCCGGCAAATTCGATGTGCTCGAGCATGCCGCCGATCACCGACGTATCGCCATCGCTGATACAATCGACATCGAGCTCGATCGCATCTTCGAGGAACTTGTCGATCAGCACCGGTTTGTCGGGCATGACCTCGAACGCCTCGCGGATGACGCCCTTGAATTCGGCTTCGCTGTAAACGATGAACATGCCCCGCCCGCCGAGCACGAACGAAGGGCGCAACAACACCGGGAAACCGATCTCGTGCGCGAAGCGGAGGGCGTCCTCCTCGTTCATCGCCGTGCGGTTGGCGGGCTGCTTGAGCTTCAACTCCTCCAGAATCGCGGCGAAAAGTTTACGGTCCTCGGCCGTGTCGATCATCTCGGGCGAGGTGCCGATGATGTTCACGCCATTCGCCTTCAGCGAAGAGGCGAGGTTCAGCGGAGTCTGGCCGCCAAACTGCACGATCACGCCATCGCATTTCTCCTGTTGGTAGATTTCCAACACGTCCTCCAGCGTGAGCGGCTCGAAGTAAAGGCGGTCCGAGGTGTCGTAGTCGGTCGAAACCGTTTCCGGATTCGAGTTCACCATTACCGTTTCGTAGCCGATCTCGCGCAGTGCGAAGCTCGCGTGCACGCAACAGTAGTCGAACTCGATGCCCTGCCCGATGCGGTTGGGACCGCCGCCGAGGATCATGATCTTCTTTTTGTCGGAAGGCAGGATCTCGTTCTCGTCACCGTAGCTGGAATAATAATACGGCGTGAAGGCCTCGAACTCAGCCGCGCACGTATCCACCAGACGATAGGTCGTGTTGATGCCCCGGTCCTTGCGGGCCTGGCGCACGCTGGCGAGATCGCTGCCGAGGACGTGAGCGAGCTGCACGTCGCTGAAACCAAATTGCTTGGCGCGGCGAAACAGCAGCGGATCGAGCGAGGCGAGCGACTGGCCCTTCAACGAAACCTCCATGTCGTAGATCTCACGCAGCTGCGTGAGGAACCACGGGTCGATCTTGGTGATGTCGAACAGGTCCTCGACCGTCAGACCAGCCATGAACCCATAGCGGAGATAGAAAATGCGTTCGGCATTGGGCGTCGCGAGCTTGGCGCGCAAGGTCGCTTTATCGGGCAACTCTTCGCCGCCCAACTTGCCTCCGCCACCGAAACCACGCGCCCCGATTTCCAGCGAGCGCAGCGCCTTCTGCATCGACTCCTTGAAGGTCCGGCCAATGGCCATCGCCTCGCCGACCGATTTCATCGCGGAAGTGAGCGTCGGATCCGCGCCCGGGAATTTCTCGAACGTGAAACGCGGGATCTTCGTCACGACATAGTCGATCGTCGGCTCAAAGCTCGCCGGCGTGAGACGGGTGATGTCGTTGCGCAGTTCGTCGAGCGTGTAACCGACGGCGAGCTTGGCCGCGATCTTGGCGATCGGGAAACCGGTCGCTTTCGAGGCCAAGGCCGAGGAGCGCGACACCCGGGGGTTCATCTCAATCACAACCTGCCGACCGGTCTTGGGATCGATGGAAAACTGGATGTTGGAGCCGCCCGTTTCCACGCCGATTTCGCGAATGACCGCAAAGGACGCGTCCCGCATGGCCTGATACTCCTTATCCGTGAGCGTCATGGCGGGAGCGACGGTGATCGAGTCACCGGTGTGCACTCCCATCGGGTCAAAGTTCTCGATGGAACAGATCACCACGCATTGGTCCTTGTGATCGCGCATGACCTCCATCTCGTATTCCTTCCAGCCGAGCAGACACTCCTCGATGAGGACTTCATGCACGGGCGAAAGATCGAGACCGTTGGCCACGATGCTCTCAAACTCCTCGACGTTGTAGGCGATGCCACCCCCGGAACCGCCCATGGTGAAGGACGGGCGGATGATGAGCGGCATGGAGCCGATTTCTTCGGCCGCGGCGGTCGCTTCCGCCATCGACTTCACCGTCTTGGAGCGGGCGACATCAAGGCCGATCTTCAGCATGGCCTGCTTGAAGAGTTCGCGGTCCTCGCCCTTGTCGATGGCCTCGGGCTTCGCACCGATCATCTCGACCCCATATTTTTCGAGGATGCCGGATTCGTTCAACTCCATCGAAAGGTTCAGCGCGGTCTGCCCCCCCAAGGTCGGGAGCAAGGCGGACGGCCGTTCTGCCGCGATGATTTTCTCCAGGAACTCCACCGTGAGCGGCTCGATGTAGGTCACATCGGCAAACTCCGGGTCCGTCATGATGGTCGCCGGATTCGAGTTCACCAGAATAACGCGGTAACCCTCCTCCTTCAACGCTTTGCACGCTTGAGTGCCGGAATAGTCAAATTCACAGGCCTGGCCGATAACAATGGGGCCGGCGCCGATGATGAGGATGGACGAAAGGTCGTTGCGCTTGGGCATGGGCGTAGAGTTTGGGCAGGGTTATGAGCAGGGCAGACCGCCGCAAGCGGGAAGTCCACCGATCCTTCGCCTGAAGCGCGGATAGTATCGCACCTCGTCCCGACGCAAAGCCGGGCTACGGCATCTCGCCAAACCGGATCGACCGCCAAGTGAACGCCTCCAACGGGTTGTCAGGCCAACCTCGCACCCGCGGATGAACCAGTCGGGCCACACTGTAATAGGCCAGCGGAATAACCGGCATCTCGTCCCGCAGGATTTCATCCATCTGCTGGTAAAGCGCGTAACGCGGGGCCGAGTCCAACGTGCGCCGGGCCTCCCAGAAGAGCGCATCGAAACGCGCATTGCCCCACCCTGTGTCGTTGGTGCCCGAATCGGAGACGACCTGCTCGTAGAGCCCGATCGGCTCCGGCGTCCACGGCAACCAACCGGAACGCGCCAACTGAAAGTCTCCCCGATTCCGTGAATCGAGGAACACCTTCCACTCCTCATTGCGCAGCGTAACCGTAATATTGAGCGCACTCCGCCACATCTGCTGCAACGCCTCCGCGACATCGCGATTCCGGTCGTTGCTGTTGTAAAGATACTCGACCGCCGGAAACCCCTGACCGTCCGGATAGCCCGCTGCGGCCAGAAGACGACGCGCCTCCGCGATGGATTCGTCGAGCAACGCCGTCGGCGTGTAACCGCCATGAATCGGTCCGATGAACGCGTAAGCCGGCGCTTCACCCGTGCGCAGGACCGCTTCCGCCAACTGCTTGCGGTCGATCGCCAGGGCCAAGGCCCGCCGCACCCGCCCGTCGTCAAACGGCGCTCGCCGAACGTTGGTGATTAGGTAGCGGATGCCCACCCGCGAGGTGACATGCAACGCGGGGTCATCCGCCTCCCGATAGCCCTCGATTTTGTGCGCGGGGATCCCGCTGGTGATGTGCAGCTGTCCCGATCGATAGGCGCGCTCCTCGGTGTCCAGACTCTCCAGGGGGAAAAAACGCAAGGACTCGATCCCCGGCGGAGTGCGGAAATAGGGGTTGCGCGTCACCTCCACATATTGATTGGGCAACCACGCGGTGAGCCGGTAAGCGCCATTGGAGATTAATTTTCCCGGCCGCGTAAAATCGCTGTCAGGACGCGCCATCCCGCCCGCCGCCGTCACGCTCGGGATGTGTAACGGCAACCAAGGATACGCCGTCAAGCGCCCCAAAAAATCGGCGTTCGGAGCCCGCAAGGTCAGCACCAGCGTGTGGTCGTCGGGCGCCGCGAACCCCAGCGCCGTCGGATCGGCCGAACGACCTTGGTTAAAATCCTCCACGCCGACCACGTCGTAAGCCATGTAGGCGAGTTCAGCTGCAACGGAGGGTTTCACGAACCGACGCAGCGAGAGCAGCCAGTCCTGTGCAGTCACCGCATCGCCGTTCGACCAGCGGGCATCCTTCCGCAGATAAAACGTGTAAACGAGCCCATCGGGCGACACGGTCCAGCGCTCAGCCGCAGCCGGCACGAAACCGGTCGCGGTGTCGTTCCAATCGATCAGCGGGTCAAAGAGCGCACTGATGATGCTGGACTCCGCCGAGCCCGTATTCGTGTGCGGATCGAGGGAAGACGGCTCGATCCCGTTGCCCACCAAAAGTCGCGACTCGCGGAATCCCGCCTCGATCGGGGTGGACCGCTGACACGACGCGACGAACCCAACCGCACTCAAAACCATAACCAGTGGAACACATCCGGCCCGAAATCGAACGGCAGGGAAACGCATGCCTTATTCAGCGGGGAGCCCGCCTGAAGGTCACGTCGATTTGCCGCCCGACAGCCGACGCAGCGGGCCCCGCCAACCCGGTCGCCTCGTGCTGCCGCTCTACGACGCCGCCGCCAACGAGATGCCCAATACCCGTGCCGCCTCTTCGCGATTTCCGCCGCAGGCGTGCACCACCATATCGATATACTGCTTTTCCTGGCCGGCCAAATAATCCCGCAAGGACGGCCAGGCCTGCACTTCACGCAACCGCAGTGGCAATTGATCCGAGGTGATGATCCGGGCCGAGGCCGTCGCGGCGATTTTCATCACGACCTGGCCCATCTCCACCAGATTGCCCGGCCAAGCATAACCGCGCATCACGGCAAGCGCATCCTCGGCAAACTCCACGAGCTTGGCATCGAAATTGGGGTTCGTGGCCTTGGCGGCGAAATGACGGGTGAGTTCTGCCAGATCCTCCGTGCGCTTGCGCAGGGGGGGCAACGTCACGGGCAGAGCCGCCACCCGGTAAAACAATTCGTCGTGGAACTGGCCTTCGTCGGTCATCGCCTCCAAGTCGACCGACGTGGTGCAAATCAGCCGGAAACCGTGCGCGGTGTTTCGCAAGACGCTCACCAGTTCCTCCTGCATGGGCATCGGCAACGCCTCGAGATTCTGGAGAAAGAGCGTGCCACCCTTCGCGTCGTTGACCCAAGCCCCGCCGGAGCCGTTCTCCCCCATCAGCCCGGCGTGAAATCCACTGTCAGAACTCAGGTTACAGTCGATCCGCACGATCTGCGCGTCCGACTCGGCATTGGCCGCATGCAGCAATTCCGCCACGACCGATTTGCCGGTGCCGCGTTCGCCTTGGAGGAGAACCGGCGTCCGCACGGAAGCGAGCTTGCGCACTTGTTGGCGCAATTTTTTGACCAACGGGCTGGCCCCGATGAGCTGCGCCTCGATATCCGCAGGATCGATACTGGGCGCCCCGGCGTTGGCGCGCTCGTTCTGGAATTGCTTGAACTCCATCCCGCGTTTGAGCGTGGAAATCAGCTCGTCGACGCGAAACGGCTTTTGCAGATAATCGAAGGCCCCGAATTTCAGCGCTTGAATCGCGCTCTCGGTGGACGCGTAGGCCGTCATGATGATCACGACCGCGCCCGGATCGTAAATCTTCAACTGCTTCAACAGCGTGATGCCGTCCATCGGCTTCATATCAATATCGGCCAGAACGAGATCGAACTTCTCCTCCTTGTAGCGAGCCAAGGCTTTTTCTCCATCCGTGGCGAAGGACGTGCCGAACCCGGTGGGCTGGATCACCGCATCAAGCATCTCGTGGATGGAGAGCAGATCGTCGACTATGAGAACGGAAGACATGTCAGAAAGGGCCGCAGTCTACGCGACCCGAAGGTGGCGGACAAACACGTTTGCGCAGATTACTGCAAGCCGCCCGCCACGGCGCCGAGTTGGAAAATAGGGAGGAACATGGCCATCACGATACCACCGACGACCACACCCAAAAATACAATCAACATCGGCTCAATCAACGACGTGAGCGAGGCGACCGTCGCCTCGGATTCGGTATCATAAAAATCGGCGATCTTATTCATCATCCCATCCACGTTGCCGGTCGATTCACCCGCCTTGACCATGTGCTTCATCATCGGGGGGAAGAACGGGTTGGCCGCAAGAATCTCGGAGACTTGCCCGCCTTGGCTCACGTGCCGCGCGATTTCGCCGCAGGCTTCCTCGATCTGCACCTTGCCACTGGCGGAGGCCACAATCTCCAAGGTCCGCAAGATCGGCACACCGGAACGAATCAACGTCGCGTAGGTGCGGCAGAAACGGGACAGCGCAATCTTATGGATCAGGTTACCGAAAATCGGCGCGCGGACCAGACCGATGTCCTTGATGCGACGCCCCTTCGGGGTGGCGACGAACTTCCGAAAAAGCCAGACGAAGATCACCGTGCCCAAAACAATCCAGTGGAAATTGTATTTCAGGAAGTCGGAGAGATCGATGAGGAACTGGGTCGGCGCCGGCAGCTTGGCACCGAAGTCGGCAAACATGTCCGCAAAAACCGGGATCACGAAAATCAACAACACGTTGACCAACGCCACGGCCAAACCGATGACCGCGATCGGATACGTCATCGCCGACTTCACCTTCTTCGTGAGTCGCACGCTCGATTCAAAGTAGGCGGCCACCTTGCTCAGAATTTCCGACAGAGCCCCGGAGGCCTCACCGGCTTCGACCATCGAAACGAAGAGCGAGTTGAATGCCCGGGGAAACTTTTTCACCGAAGCCGAAAACGAATTACCCGAGGAAATCTCCAGACGCACCTCGCGCAGCACGATGCGGAAAACCTGATCCTCCGTCTGATCCTGCAACGCCTCCAGACACTGCACCAGCGGCAACCCGGCCGTCAGCAACGACGAAAGCTGTTGCGTGAAAACCGCCAGTTCTTCGAGCGGCAGTTTGTAGTTTTTCGCCTTCTTTTCAAAGGCCTTCTGCTTCGCCAACTGCTGGGCGGCCTTGAAGCTCTGCTTTTTCGGTGCCGGCGACGAACCGCGCGCCGACCCCGCTGAGGAAGCAGGAGCAGATGAGATAAAGGCCATAGGGGGAACGAATCGCGTCGCTTACCCCCCGGCAACCCCATTCAAGTTGGGTTTTTGTAAAAAACCTACGAGGTTTTCCACGCATCGGAACCGCACCGCGGGCTTGACCACAGCAGCCGGCCCGGAATGCTGCACTCCATTCGCGGCTATAGTTTAGTGGTAAAACCTCTGTCTTCCACACAGGTGTCGTCGGTTCGATTCCGACTAGCCGCACCACTTCCCTGATCGATACCGGCCGCAGCGCGGCGCACCGGGGACGGCAACCCCAAGAGCCACCGATCTCTGACGCTTCCGGGATAGCCGCCAAGCCTACTATGACGAGGACGCCCCCCCGAGAATCGAGTCCACCTCCATTGCCCGTTGCCCCAAAGCCCCGTGCCACCCGTTTCCTTCGATGTCAGGAGGCATGTCACCGGTGACGCGTCCTCCACCGCCAAGTCCTCCCAGATGTATCGCCCCGCGCGACGACCATGAACCTCGTCCTATTCGAACCTTTCGAGATCAACCATCCGCTGCCGCTCGCGGATCCGCGGAGCCAACATCTGCTCAATACACTGCGGCGCGCCCCCGGCGACCCCTTCGAAGTCGGCATCGTCAACGGACCGAAAGGAACCGCCGCCATTGCCCGACAAGATCCGAGCGGCCTTCACCTCGATTATCACTGGAACGTATCCGCGCCGACCCGGCCGACCACCCGCCTGATCGTGGCGCTCCCTCGACCGCAAACCGCCCGCGATATTCTGCGCGACGCCACCACCCTCGGGGTGGCCACGATTGATTTCGTGGCCACTGCGCGCGCCGATCCCAACTACGCCGCGAGCAAACTCTGGTCCTCCGGGGAATGGCGTCGACATGTCATCACCGGCGCGGCACAGGCCTGCGACACGGCCATTCCCGATGTGACTTGGAGCCACACGCTCGATAGCGCGCTGAGCGCTTCCCCCGCGACCGCGACCCGCCTAGCCTTCGACCTCTATGAAACCGAAGGCCGTTTAAATCGCGAAAGCCTGCTTCCCCCGACAAACGCCCTCGTCGTCGTCATCGGCCCCGAACGCGGCTGGGATCACGTCGACCGAGAAATCCTTCGCCGCCACGGTTGCCGCCTCCTGCAACTCGGCCCACGCGTGCTTCGCACGGAAACCGCCGTCGTCGCCGCGCTCACGCTGACGGGCGCGCTCAAGCCCTCGGCCTGAAAAAGGCCACCGTGGGCTGCCGGGCGCCTCGCCCGAGGCGTTTCACTTCCAGCCAACCCGGCACGGTTAACACCGTCCCACCCGGCATTTCAAACACGACCAAGCGATCTGGATCGGGCACTTCCCACGCCGCGATCGCCGCCAATACCCGCGGCCCCACGTCCGCAATCAATTCGTAAGGTGGATCGATAAAAATCAAATCCGGCCATGCTCCCGGATTGCACGGCGCATCCGTCGCGTCCGCCCCGATAACCGAAAGCGCCGCCGGATCCACGCCTGCGCTCTTGGCCACTGTCACGATATTTTGCCGCAGTAGCGCGAGCACCGCCGGGTTCTTTTCAACAAAGGTGCCCGTCGCCGCGCCCCGGCTCAACGCCTCCAGCCCATAGGCCCCGCTGCCGGCAAACAAATCGAGAAAACGCGCGCCCTCGACCCGCGCCCCCAAACTGGAGAAGACCGCCTGCCGCACTCCATCCGTCGCAGGCCGCACCCGGTCTCCCCGCAATACAGTCAGGTGGATGCCCCGCGCTTTGCCGCCGCTGATTCGCATCGGCCGAGGCAAACCGGTGGCTCAAGGTTGGCAAACGCGAATCCACGCGCATCGTAACCTGCCCATGCCGGCTGCGCGACGCTTCCCCCAATCCGACCACTGCGACGGGCGGCGCTTTTTCAACCCGGGAACGCATGTGAACCGGGGGTTGCTCGATGTGCTGCGCTGGAAATTCACCTCCCGGGCGGCCGATTGGCCGAAATCCGTTCCGGTCCCCCCTCCACCCACCCTCGCCCCCGCGCCTCAGGACGGCACCATGCAGGCGACTTGGATCAACCACTCCACGGTCTTGCTTCAAACCCGCTGGGGCAACGTCCTCACCGATCCGGTCTACAGCGAGCGAGTCAGCCCCGTCACATTTGCCGGCCCCCGCCGCGTGCACGCGCCCGGAATCGCGTGGGATGACCTCCCGCCGATCGACGTCGTGCTGCTGAGCCACGATCACTACGACCATTGCGATCTGGCAACCCTCCGACGCCTGGCCCGGCGTTCGCCGAACACCCAAGCGGTCACATTGCTCGGGAACGGCCCGCTCCTCGCCCGTGCGGGTTTCGCGGCCGAGCGGATCATCGAACTAGACTGGTGGCAGGCGCACCCCTTTCGCGACGGTTTCCATGTGCGGGCCACCCCCGCACGACACTGGAGCAACCGGCTCAGCGGACGCCGCAACCATCGCCTCTGGGGTGGCTTCTTTCTACACGCGGCCGGACGCACCGCCCACTTCGTCGGCGACACAGGTTACGACGAAACCATGTTTAAAGCCGTAGCCGAACACTGCGGTTCGCCCGATCTGGCGCTCATTCCGATCGGGGCCTACGCCCCGCGCTGGTTCATGTCAGCGCAACACTGCAACCCGGCCGAAGCCGTGCGCATCCACCAAGCGTTGGGGGCCAGCCGCAGCATCGGCCTGCATTGGGGCACTTTTCAGCTCACCGACGAATCGCGGGACGAACCCCCAACGGCTCTCGCGGAAGCCGTGGCAGCGGCAGGACTGGCGGACTCCGCCTTCCAAGTCATCCCGCCCGGTCGCACGATTCACATCTAACAAGCCCCAAAACCAAAGGGAGCGGAACCACGCACGTTCCCGGCTGTTTCAACATTCCATTTGCAAACGTCGGGTTACAACATTTAGTTAGGATCCTAACCAAATGTTGGTTCAGGTGGCCGACTCACCTGATCTAAGCATCGGGTTGCTTTGTCCGTGCACCTCCCAAACTCGCTATGATCACACGTGCCTTCCGCCTCACTGCGGCTGGAATCGCCGCTCTTGGAGCGGTGGCCGAAGGCGTGGCAACCGACCAAAACATTTGGCCGGTCTACGTAAGGCGAGAGAGTGCGCCGCCCGCTGAGCAAGCCGCTTGGCATGCCGCGGGACCGATTGGCTTTTTCGACCCACGCCCCGATGGCGGCACGGACCGCGGTATCCGTCCGTTGTGGCTCACCCGCCGCGATGCGGATGAAAAACTGGAGTCGTGGCACGTGCTCTATCCGCTGCTCAGTTATCGCAAATACGATCATGGCCACGCGTGGTCGTTTTTTAATTTGGTGCTAAGCGACGTCGTCACACACGACCGCGGCAAAGGCTCATCCAGCCGCGATTCATTCGCGATCTGGCCGTTTTATTTTTCCCGTCAAACAGGGGACCCCGCGACCTCTTACCGCGCCCTCTTTCCGATCGCCGGTCATACGTTGGACAAATTCGGCAACGACCGCTTTTCGTGGTTCCTCTTCCCCCTCTACGGTCGGTTCGAAAAAAACCATGTTACGACCACGACCGCACCGTGGCCCTTCATAAAAGTGATGCACGGCGAGGGTAACCACGGCGTGGAAGTCTGGCCGCTGATCGGCCAACGCCAAAAAGAAGGCGTTTACCGCGAGCAGTTCCTCCTCTGGCCCTTCCTGCAACGCCGCGACGATCACCTGGACAATCCGGCTCGCACCAGCCATCAGGCACATTTCCTTCCGTTTTATGCGGTGGACCGTCACCCCGGCTACGTGAGTGAGACCTTTGGCTGGCCCTTCTTTGGCTACGTCGATCGCACCGCCCCCTACCGGTATCATGCGACCAACTACTTCTGGCCGTTCTGGGTGCAGGGCCGCGGGGACCAACGCTACGTCAACCGCTGGGCGCCGTTCTACTCTCACTCCAACATCAAGGGTTATGACAAGACGTGGGTGATGTGGCCGCTGTGGCGGCATGCCACTTGGCAAGCCGACGGACTCGATCAGGAACGTCGTCAATTCGCCTTCGTGCTCTACCACGAAACCGAACAACGCAGCCCCACCAATCCCGACCTTGCGCCAGCCCGGAAGGTCCACATGTGGCCGTTTTTCTCCTCATGGGACAACGGCGCCGGGCGCCGGCAGGTGCAGGCGCTCAGTCCGTTCGAGCCATTCATGCCCGGCAACGACATCGTGCGCCGCGTTTGGTCACCGTTGTTCGCACTCTATCGTTTTGATCAGACCAAGCCGGGCAACGTGCGGCATTCCCTGCTCTGGGACGCCGTCACCTACGAGAAAGAGGCCTCCGTCGATAAGACGGAATTTCACCTCGGCCCTCTGCTCGGAATCGAGACCGGCCCCACCTCGCAACGCGTTTCTCTTCTGGGCGGCCTCCTCGGCATGCAGCGCGCCCCCGGCGAACGCGCATGGCGGCTCTTCCTCGGCAGAGCTAAACCGGAAACCTCCGCCCCCGCCCCGAGCGCCCAACTTCGCCAGACCTCCGCACCTTCGCCATGAAACGTCTCTCCGCCCTGATCGAAAGCTTCGGCGCCGCGCTCATCATGACCGGTCGTGCCTTCGTTTCCCTGCCCGCTGCGCCGCGCATTCTCAAGCGCACCGCCGAACAGGGTTATCTCGTTGGCTACTCCACCCTGCCGATCGTCACGATCCTTCTTTTTTTCATCGGCGCGGTGCTCGCGCTGCAGAGCGGCATCAGCCTGCGCGACTTCGGCGCGAAGGAACTGATCGGCGCGCTCGTCGGTGAATCCATCGCCCGTGAACTCGGCCCCATCATGGTGGCAATTCTCTTGGCTGGTCGCGTTGGCAGCGCAGTCACCGCCGAACTCGCCTCCATGAAGGTTTATTCGGAAATCGACGCGCTGGTGACGATGAACATCCCGCCGGAGCGCCTGCTCGTCCTGCCCCGTATCCTGGCCGTGATCCTGATCATGCCGGTGCTGACCATTATCGCCAATGTCATCGGCTGGTTCGGCGGCGCCATCGTCTGCAACTACGTCGATTTTATCGGCATCTCCGCCGATCAATATTTTCAAAGCCTCAAAGCCTACGTCTCCATCAGTGATCTGTTGGACGGGTTCATCAAGGCCGAGATCTTTGGTTTCGCCGTCATGATCATCGCCTGCCACATCGGTCTGCGCACGAAAGGCGGCCCCCGTGAGATCGGGCGCGCCGTCACCGAATCCGTGGTCACCTCGCTGATCGCGATTCTCACCCTGGACTACTTCATCACGAAGCTTCTCGCCTAAGCGCCATGTCTCTCACCCGCAGCCCCTTTCCTGTGCGCGAATCGCGTGATCCCGTGACGATCGAAGTCTCCGGCATGGCCAAAAGTTACGGCCCGCAATCCGTGCTCACCGATGTGTCATTCACCGTCAAACCGGGCGAAATTTTCGTCATCATGGGTCCGAGCGGATCAGGCAAAAGCGTGTTGTTGCGCCACATTGCCGGCCTCGAAACTCCGACCGCCGGCACGATCACCATCAACGGTGAAGACCCCCGACTGGAAGAGACCCGCAATCGCTACGCCGTCGCACTCGTCTTCCAATCCGGAGCCCTCTTCAACTCGCTCAGCGTCTATGACAACCTCGCCCTGTATCCACTCGAACACGGGCTCTGCCCGAAATCCGAGATCCGCGAACGCGTGATGCGCGCGCTGCACATGCTCTCCATCGAAAACGCGGTGAACAAGATCCCCGCCGAACTTTCCGGTGGCATGCGCAAACGTGTCGCCATCGCCCGCGCCCTCGTCATGGAACCGCAACTCCTGCTTTACGACGAACCCACGAGCGAACTCGATCCCGTCATGAGCGCCACCATCGCTGAAATCATCGCCACGCTCCGCGACGAGTTTTCCGTGACCAGCGTGGTCGTTTCCCATGATCGCGATCTCGCCCTCACCATCGGCGAACGCGTGGCCCTGCTTCACCAAGGCAAGCTGCTCGCCGTCGAAACGCCGGATGAACTCCGGGCCAACGAAAACCCCATCATCAAAGAATTTCTCAACCCGCGGATCGATGTGACCGCGCCGCGCTTCAAATCCCTGGAGGTAAATCATGACTAACGCCCAAATGTCGGCCCGTGTGGGCCTGTTCTTCCTACTTGGTCTCGCCCTCACGTGGGTGACCTTCGAGTCGCTCGGGGACGGCCAACTCGACACTGGCAACGCCTACGAACTCAATGCGCGCTTCACCAGTCTCAAGGAACTGAAAGCCGGTGACGAAGTGCGCATGGCCGGTGTCAAGGTCGGCCGCGTTGCCCAGACCCGCCTCGTCGACCGACGAGCCGAAGCCGTGCTCCTCATCGACCGCAAGGTCCCGATTGCCCGGGACTCCATTGCGACCATCGCCATGGCCGGCTTGCTCGGCAGCAACTACGTTTCCCTCACGCTTGGTTCCGAAAGCGCCGGCACCGTCGAACCCGGCGACCGCCTCAAAACCATCGATACCGCGGATTTGAATGCGCTCGTTTCGCAACTCGGCGACATCGGCTCGAAAGTGGAGGCCGCCCTCAGCCAATTCAGCGGGGCGATGGGCAGCGGCACCGACGATGGCCTGATCGGCAAGCTCGACAAAATGATCGACGAAAACCGCACCAAAGTCGCGGCGATCACCACCGATCTCTCGGAGGTCACCGCCACCATCCGACGCGGCGAAGGCACCCTCGGCAAACTCGTGTATGATGAATCTGCCTACAACAATCTCAACAGCACGCTGAACGAAATCCGCACCGCCGCAGGCGACGCCCGCACCTTCCTTGCCAGCACGCAGGGCATCGTCGATCAGGTAAAGAGCGGCCAAGGTGCCCTCGGGACGCTGCTCTACGATCCCGAGGCGGCCGCCAATCTCCAAGCCAGCATCAAGAACCTGCGTGAAGTCTCCGACAAGCTGAACAGCGGCCAAGGCACGCTCGGGAAACTCCTTTCCGACGACTCACTCTACAACGAGGCTCAAAGCACGATCCAAAAGGTGAACCGCGCAGTCGACGGCTTTGCCGACCAGGGTCCCATCACCGCTGTCGGCACCGCTGCCAATGCCTTGTTCTAAAACCTGAGGCCCGGTCGGTCGGCCAGCGAGCCCGCCCTCTGACGGTGGGCGTGAGCCGCCTCCCGTCAGGCGCTCTCCGCCTCCGCCGCCGCAAACATGGCGTGCGGCGGCTCATCCGTCGGAGGGCGCTCAAGCAGCAGCGAAAACACGGTGCCCGCATCTGTGCTGCCATACACCACTTCGCCTCCGCTGCGGCGCATGCACGTGCGCACGATGTAGAGACCAAAGCCCATCCCGCCGCCCCCGGGTTTGCGACCGGGCTCGAACGCGGCTTTGCCAAAGGTTCCGGGCAACTTTCGGCCTTGGTTGCGCACATGGATACAGACCCCGTGACGCGTCTGCGCGATCTTAAGATAGACTTTGGACTGAGGCGGACTGTAGGCCAACGCATTGCGGACCAAATTACTCAAGGCATGCCGCAGGAGAGGCACACACACTTCGGTCGCCCGGAAATCCGCCGTAGCCTCGACACGGATACGTCCTCCCGCCCGGTTCCCGGCGGTGGCGGGATCGACCGCGACCTGACGGACAAATGCGGCCAAATCGAGCTGCTGACGCGTTGGCGGCACGGTTTCGACCCCGATCATCCAGCGCACGCCGGCAAGCAGATCCGTCAAGGTGTGCGCCCCGTCGCCCATGCGCCCGAGGGCGAAGTCGCGCAACTTCTCGTCCTCCGCACTGCGGCGCATGATCTCGACCGCGCCCGTGATGCACGTCACGGCGTTAGCCATCTCGTGCAGCAGGATGCCGTTGAGCAAATCGCGCTGTCGCAACAACGCTCGCTCCCGATGCAAAGCATCGAGCAGAGTCGCTTCAATTTTCGTAAACCCGTCGGTCATCAGCCTGAGTGCGCCGCCGGTGTAACGGGGCGGGAGGGCCAGGCGCCCCGACGTAACGCAAGCATTACGTCGCACATTTCAGCGGCATCCATTCGGCCGGCTTCATAGGCCGCGCGGGTCGCACGAACCGCCGCCGCTACGCCCCGTTGGACCGAAATTCGCCGAATACGCTGAGAAGCAGTGTTGGAAGTTTTAATCATTACCAAAAAAAGAAATCAGACCCCGGATCGAGAAACTCGTCGGTAGGCATCGCCACCGCGCAGCGCCACACCGTGCTCCAGCGGGCCCAGGGACCGGGGATCTCGCCATCGAATACCGGAAGCCAGACCGGCGCGCATTTCTCCGCGCCTCGTTCGAGCCGTTCCTGAAACCGGTTGTGCCCCTCATCCGAAGAATACAGCAACGTGCGTCGCTCAAAAAAGTTGGCGGCCTGCACCACCGCACCTTTGGCCCGATGAGCCGAAATCACGTAAGCACACCGCGCCAACTCGATCGCCGCCTTCAATGCCGCACCCGTCACCGTGCTCGAGGCCGCGTGCCCATACGCGTAACCGGCCCGCGTTTTCTGCGACAGCACCACGACTTCGCCCGGCCCGGCATTATGCCGGATGCGAGCGAGGCTGATCCCCGGAAACGGAGACGTCAGCTGCTCCGCGTCAAACCGCCCATCCCACCAGGAGATCAAAGCATAGCGCTCGAGCGCTTCGTTGCGGGCCCGCCGCGCGGCGGAACTCCGGAAAAAACCCGGAAAAGCAGCCATACCGTTTGAGCTGCGATCAACATCGAAACCGAAACGGGCGCCTTCCGGTCGATCATGCATGGCCAAAAACGCCCAACGCTCCAGCGCCTCCGAGATCGCCATATGACAGGCGACCGATGCAGACGGCGCTGAACCGGTGCCATCCGCCTGTCCAAAGACGGCATAGGATGACTTGCCCGCCGCCAGCGGCGCTCGCAGGAAGGCGTTGGCCTGCTTGTGCGGTCGACCGAGGATGGAAAAATCCCCGGTCAAGACGCGCTCAATGGGACCTCCATCATCCGCGAACACATCGCGGTAACGCATGGCGGCGAGTGAAACCATCGAAAGATCGCTTAAGCGTTGTTGCCGCGAATCGTGGAGCGGGGAACCTCGCAGGTCGTGCAGGGCGAGGTGGCTCCGCTGGCGATCTCAATCGCCGTAGCGGTCGACGACCGGGCCGCGACCGGATCGAATTTTTCCGCAAGGGAAGACATGCCGACGACAACAAAAGCCGTGGCCATCAGGCTGCAGAACAAAGTGGGAAGACGGTTATTCAATTTCATCGCCCTCAACTATCCCGTTGATCACGTCGGGTTTCTCTGGGAAAAATCCCCCTAAATAGGATGAGACGACTCCTCCCAATAGGGGTGATTTTTTTTCTTGCCGCCTGCCCAGCTCCTGCCGTCGACGCAGGTTTCACCCTTCTCACCCATGACATTGCCCTGCCCTCCGGCGCGGCAAAGAAGCCGATTTGGTTCGCCACGCGCTTCAGCGACGGACGCTTGGGCGTCAGTTTCGAAGGCGGCATTGCCATCGGTTACCCCGGGGGGAAATGGCAACAATGGGCGACGCCCAATGGTTCGGCCGCCCGTATTCTCGTGGAGGGCCACCATCAAATCTGGGCCGGTGGTGCCGGATTTCTCGCGCGCCTCGAACCACACGAACTGAAAGTCATCGACGACGATGTTGATCGGGAGGTGAGTGTCGCCGTCACCCCCGACGGTTGGTTGGTCGGCTGTAAAGAGGGGCTGCGTTTTTTCAGCGTCGAGGGCCACCGGCTCGCGCTCCCCGACTCTACCCAGGCGTTACGCCACGTGCGAGTGCTCACCGTCGACGGTCAGATATGGGTTACTGCGGCGGATACATGGCCGCATTTTTGGGATGCGAAACGAGGTTCGCTAGGCGCAAGAATCAAGGATCTTCCGGATGGGCCTCTTTATGCCTACGACCAGCACTCCTTCATGACCTTTAAGGGGATCATCGATGGAGTCCCCCCGAAATCCCTGCCCGAGTCCCTCAATCGCCAGCTCATCACTGAAGGCGTCGTCGGACTAGTCCGCACCGAGCACCGGCTCATGGTCGGCACCTATCGGGGAGGTATCCACGAAGTATCTCCGGAAACGGGAACGATCGTTCAAACGTGGAAAAGCGAAACGGACGTCTATTCGGTAAATCGCAGCCCGGCTGGTTTGCTGATCGGAACCAGCAGGGAGCTGAAGGCCGCCATCAATCCCTCACGCACCGTCTACCGTGATCTGAACGGACAACGCGTCTTGGGCATGAAATGGACCACCGATCAACAGCTCCAACTGTTCCAATTCGACCAAACGGTCTCCCTCAGCGACGTTGGCGACATCACCATCGCGCCGGGCTGGACCGCCTCGGGCGAGGTTGCGATCAAAGGGACCACGTTGATATTCCGGGGGCACGAGGCCGATCTGCGCACCAAACTCGTGGATGGCCTGGCGAGCTTGCCCGACGTCGCCATGGCGATCCATTTCGGCGGCGCTACCCTGCTGTCAGCCTCGGGTGAAATCGTCCGCATAAAAACCGCGAGTGAGCCCACGGGCGTCGCCGTAGATCGACAGCACTTTTACGTCAGCACCGAGGAAAACGGGGTCATGGCATTCGATGCGAACGGGAAGCTCCTGCGCCAATTCGGGAGCGGGCGAGCCAGAGCGATTCAGCTTCGTGCCAATGAGGTCGTGCTGACATTCTGGGACGGCTCCATCATCGACCCCACAGGTCGACGGCTGGGACAAGTCCCTTCCGGACATCCAGCCGATGTCACCCTGTTTGGCAATGATCTCGCCGTGCTCGTGACCCGCTCCGATCAAGACCCGGTGGTCGGCCTCTTGAGCGACGGTCGCTGGGCTCCCTTGGCGTTGCCCGGACTCGCCAAGATCGATGCCAGTCACTTGGTCGCTTCGCCGGACTATCTGTTTGTCGCCGGTCAAGGTGGACTGATTCGCACGAATTTACCGCTCCCCCGAGCCATGCCTCCCGCCCCCACGATCACGTGGTCCGCGCTACTCATGGACGAGACAGTTCAACTGGGTGCGGAAGACATCGATCATGTCGGAGTCACGATTATCCCGGAACGTCTGCCCCCGGCTTCGAGCACTCATCTGCGTTTTCGCCTGGCGAATCGAGATTGGCAGGAAGTGACCGCCGGACTGCCGCTCGATATCAATGTGCCATGGGGACGTTCCTCCGTCGAAATTGAGGCCGAGCAAAACGGTCTTCGCACGCTGCGGACCTTCACCATCATCCGCCCCTACCCGTGGTGGCTACGCGTTTGGGCTTGGCCCCTGCACATCGGAACCTTCATCGCGCTGATCCTCATCGGCGTGCGCTTCCGCACCAACCAACTCCAGCGGCGGAACGAGCAACTCGAACAACGCGTCACCGAACGCACCGAAGCGCTGCGTAAGGCCAATGCCGTCAAAGAAGAGTTCCTCGCCGGCATCAGTCACGAAATCCGCAACCCCCTCAACGGTGTCGTCGGCATCTGCGCCATGCTGGCCGACCGCAATGTCGGCCCGCGTGAACAGATGCTCGTGCGCACGCTGGGAGGCTGCGCCGATCAGCTGCGGTCGATGCTCGACGACATTCTGGACTTCTCCCGAATTGAACGAGGCCAGCTCACCCTGACCAACGTCGACTTTGAGTTGCGCTCCTTGGTCGAAGAGTCGGCGCGCGTCATGGATCCCGAGATGACGCGCTGCACCGTCTTCCTGCCGGACGAACCCGTCTGGTTACACGGCGACTCGGGCAAGTTCCGCCAACTCATCTGCAACCTCGTTTCCAACGCCTTGAAGTATGGCGCCCCCGCCGAAGCAGGCATCGAAGCCCACATCGAACGGACCGATGCCGGTCGCGCCCGCCTCCGGCTCGCCGTGCGCAACACCGGCCCGACGATCCCGGCCGACGAGTTGCCTCGACTCTTCGAATCCTTCCAACGGGGACGCGGGCCCGCCGTCGACCGGCAACCCGGCTCAGGCTTGGGTCTCGCGGTCTGCCGTCGCCTGGTCCAGGCCATGGGCGGTCGCATCTTCGCCGCGAGCAACGACGGCCTGACGGAATTTGTTGTCGAAGTCGTCCTGCCCGCCGCGCTCCCGCCCGCCACGATTGAGCCCGCCGACGTTGCGGAAGTGTCGCACGCCCTCGCCGTGGAAGACGAAGACTACAACCGAATCGCCCTCGGCCACGTCCTCCGCGGCATGGGGTATTCCGTCGACTGGGCGGCAGACGCGACGACTGCCATGCAGCTCGCCGCCAATCGCGCCTACGACCTCATTCTCACCGACTGGCGCCTGCCCGACATGAACGGTGACGAACTCTGCCGCCACCTGCTGGACCTCCAACCCGAACCCAAACCTCCGGTCATCGCCGTCACAGCCTACGCCGCCGACGAGAAACTTCAGGCCGCGATCGACGCCGGCATGACCGGATTCGTCACCAAACCCGTCACCCCGGAAAAATTGCGCGATGTGGTGCGACGCCTGTCGTCCGGATTACGCCCAAAACGCTCCCTCGATACGCGCGTGATCGCGGCGACCCAAGCCTCTGCGCTCTCTCCTTTGGTGTCCCTCGGCCCTTTGGCGCCATCGGCGAGCAAACTCGCCGAGGACATCCACGACGGTTGGCTCGCGTTTTCCGCCTTCGCCGAACTCAACGATCCCCGCGCCGCTTCCAGCGCGCATGCCCTTCGTTCGCTCTTGCTTTTGGCCAACGAGTCCATCGCGGCCGAACAAGCCGGACTCCTTGAGTCGGCGGCAGATCGAGGGGACCGAAAATCCGTCGCCCAACTTCTCCCCTTTGCCGCAGAGGAAATCAATGCGGCTTGCGACCGCCTCCGTGCCGAATGACATGGCGGGCGGCCATCGCGCGCGAATCGTAAACCCCCCCGTGCTCGATCGCGTAATCGATCACTTGTTCGATACTGTGGAGGTCTAATTTTCGCATGATCCGCTTCCGATGGTCGGCCGCCGTCGAAGCCGCGCAGCCTAAAATCTCCGCGATCTCGTCGTTCGAAAAACGCTGCCCAAGCAGAGCCAGCACCTCCTGCTCCCGCTGTCCCAAAAGTTTGATCGGCGAATTCTCGTCACGGCCTCGTCCGCCCAGCACTCGCATCACCTCCCGCGAAAGCATCACGGCGCCTCCCAAGGTGCGTCGAATCACTTCGACGATTTCGGCCTCACCATCATTTTTGTGCGCGATGCTCAACCCTGCCGCCTGCAGTCGCTTTAACGGCAAGGGCGCCATGATCGAACTCAACGCCACCAGCGCCGGCGAGGATCGCCGCTGCGATTGCGCAATCGCCCAATCGATGGTGGAGCCGTCCCCCAGCTCAATGTCGAGCAAGACCAAATCGATCTCCGGCAAGAGGGGTTCCAGCGCGGCCAGTTCGGCCATCGAGCTCGCTTGTCGCACCTCGGTTGCATCCAAGCGGCTGCGCAAAACCCCGGCGAGATATTCGCGCACCATTCCTTGGTCTTCGACCACCACTGCTCGCATTGCGCCAATGCTGGCGCGCGCCGGCAAACATGCAAGAGCCGCCGGACGGGATTAATTCCCGCGCGACTGGCGAATCGCTTCGAAGCCCCAACTCTTCGCCCGCCCCGGCGTGTTCGCCAGCCCGGTCCAGCGAATCGTGCCGTCTTCGCGCAAGGTGCCGATATACTCCACCTGCGTGGTTTTCCCGTCCACCCGCCGCTGCGTTTTGATCCAAACACGACCGGTCTCGAAACTGAAGTATCCACGAATCGGTGACGCGTCTCCTTCAAATTGCAGATCAAACTGACCATCCGCCCATTTCGTCCGATTCAAAACCACCCGGGAAATGACGAAGTGATCGGCATTCGCGGGATCATCGACCGCCCGATAATTTTCGATCAGATCCCAGTTGCCCGGCAAATCCTGCGAAATCTCGGCGGCCGGCATGCAGGCACTCCCCACCATAAAGGCACCGGCCAACTGCATCCAACGCGCTGCGGACCCCAGACTTAGTGCGACCGATTTCATTCCCGGAAACTATGGCCTTGCGGTCGCCGGACCAGCCTTTTTCGCGATTCGGTTGGCGCCACCGGGCGGCTTGCCCATCGCCCCAGGCCGCTCCGAAGCCCCCTCGCCTTTCGCTTCAGCCAGTCGTGATTCCGGTCCTGACGCCCCCTGGAAACGAAACCCGACCCGGTTTTCAGGCCTCAGGTAGCCCCAAACCGAAGAACCGCGACGCGTTGCCGTAGCAAATATCCCGGATCAGGCGTGCGAGCGCGGACTCATCCGACGGCATCAGGCCCGCCGTCACGTCCCGTCCAATCATGCCGCATAAGATCCGGCGGAAATACTCATGACGCACATAACTCAGGAAGCTGCGCGAATCGGTCAGCATGCCCACGAAACGCGAAAGCAAACCGAGCTGGGACAGTGCGTTGATCTGCCACTCCATGCCTTCCTGCTGATCAAGGAACCACCAGCCCGAACCGAACTGCAATTTCCCGGCCCGCGAGCCATCCTGGAAATTGCCCACCATCGTCGCGAAGACGTAGTTGTCCGCCGGATTCAAATTATAGAGCACGATCTGCGGCAATTCATCGTCGGCATCCAGCGTGTTCAAAAACCGCGAGAGCCCCCGAGCCTGCGGAAAGTCGCCAATCGAGTCCACCCCCGCATCCGAGCCGAGGCGATTAAGCAGACGGGCATTGTTGTCCCGCAGCGCCCCGAGGTGCAGTTGCTTGGTCCATCCGCGTTTCGCATCCAGACGCCCGAAGAAGAGCATCATGAACCATGTGAATTTTTGAAGCTGCAGGGGACTCACCACCTGTCCGGCACGCGCCGCGGCAAAAATGGCGGCGGCTTCCCGCTCGGTGCAATCGACGTCGGGAATACACTCTATGCCATGATCTGAAAGGCGTCCGCCGATCGCGTGAAACGCGGCGTGCCGCTGGTCCAACGCCGCTAAAAAGGAGCTCAGATCGCGGATATCCATGTCCGCCCGCTCACCCAACGTGTCCGCCCACGCGTTGAACGCTTCGGGCCGGTTTACGCCGCAGGCTTTATCGGGCCGAAACGTCGGGTAAACCCGTGTGCCGATCCCGGCGGCCGCGATGGCTTCGTGGCCCCCCAAATCATCCGTCGGATCGTCGGTCGTGCAGATCACCCGAACATCGAACGCCTTCAGGATCCCGTGCACGGACAGCTCAGGTTTGGCCAAAGCCGCGTTCGCCTGATCCCAGATCGCCGAGGCGTTCGTTTCGTTGATGAGCAGATCGATCCCGAAATAGCGTCGTAACTCGAGATGCGACCAATGGTGCAGTGGATTCCGCACCAAGGCCGGCACCGCCGCAGCGAAGGCGTCGAACTTCTCCCGGTCCGACGTGCCCGTGCCCGTGATCAAATCCTCGGGCACACCATTGGTGCGCAGCGCCCGCCACTTGTAGTGATCGCCCGCGAGCCAAATGCGGGAGAGATTCTCGAACTGCCGATTGGCCGCAATCTCCGCCGGGGGCAGATGACAATGGTAGTCAAAGATCGGCTGAGCCTTGGCGTGGCCGTGGTAGAGCCAACGCGCCCACTCGGTATCGAGGAGATAGTCGTCGTGAAGAAAAGGGGCGGCGGCGGGCATGGGACTAGGCGATCAAGTTGGCTTTAATGTAGTCGAAACTCTGACGAATCGAATCGAAGGGGTCACCGGGACAACGGTCCTGCTCGACGATAAACCACTCACAACCGCCTTTCTCCGCTTCCGCGATGATCCGGTCAAATGGCAGGGTTCCCGCGCCAATCTCACAGAACTGGTGCGTGTTCTCCGGCGTAAAACCGTAATCCTTCAGGTGAATGAATGGCTGCCGCCCGGCCATGCGTCGCGCCCAGTCAACGATATCGCCGCCGCCGTAATGGATCCAATACGTGTCCAGCTCCGCCACCAGGTTGGCTGGATCGGTGCGATCGTAAATGTGTTCCAACACCGGCTTGCCCTGATGCTTCACAAACTCGATGCCGTGATTGTGATAGCCCAGGGCCAAGCCGGCCGCGCGCAGCTTGGCGCCGGCGGCGTCGAGCTGCGCGATCAAGGTATCGATGTGTTCCGTATTGGTAAAATCAATACCTCTTGGATAAGGATAGGCGGTGAGTTTGCAGCCCAAGGCCTGCAGGCGATCAATCACGCGATCAGGCTCATCCAGCACCTGCTCCGACGGCTCGTGCGTCGCGCAGATCGTCAACCCTTCGCCGGTAAAGATGCGCACGAGTTCGCTCTCTGGAATAGGGCCCACACCGCTGATTTGCACCGCTTCGTAGCCGATGGAGCGCACCTTCTTCGCGGTCACGGCAAGTTCCTCGGCCGTTTTGCAGAAATCGCGCAGGGTGTAGAGTTGGATCGCAACTTGGGAAAGTTTCATGACAGTCTGGCGGGGTTTGAGAAAAAGCGCCGCAACGTTGCGGCAGGCGGAAGACTAGCGGCCAAACGACGACGAAAAGTCGCTCGTGGAAGCGGCGACCTTTTTCTTTTTTCGAGGTTTCGAAGCGGCGATCTGTTTGCGTAGGTGTCGCTCGTAGGTGCGGCCGTTGAGAGGAAGTTCGACGGTCTTGTCGGTCCAGGCGGAAAGGAGCATGGCGTTGGCCAACTCCACGGAATTCAGACCTTCTTCGGCGGGCGCGATCAATGGGGTGCCATGAAGAATCGCATCGGCAAAATTTTGCAGGATCTCGACGTGCTGACCGCCGTGCCCGGCCGCCGCGATGTCCACCGACCACGTCTCCGGGCGGGCAAAACTCTCGGTCGTCGTGTTGGAAAATTCCGTCATCGGCACCTCGTTGCGCTGAAAGGTCAGCCGGTCATCTTCGTAAACCAACCGTCCGCGCTCGGCCGTGATTTCCAAGCGATTCGTGCCCGGCGCCTCGCCCGTGGAGGTGATGAACACGCCCGTGGCGCCATTGGCAAATTCCATGTAGGCGGTCACGTCGTCCTCCACCTCGATGTTGTGGTATTTGCCGAATGCGCAGTGCGCCCGCACTTTGATCGGCAACCCGAAGAACCACTGAAAGAGGTCGAGGTTGTGCGGGCACTGGTTCAGCAGCACGCCGCCGCCCTCACCCTTCCACGTTGCTCTCCACCCACCGGACGCATAATAGGCCTCGGTGCGAAACCAATTGGTAATGATCCAGTTTACGCGGCGGATTTCGCCCAACTCGCCGTTCGTGATCAGCCGGCGGATCTTTTGATAAAAGCGATCGGTCCGCTGATTGAACATTGCCGCGAAGATCGGCTTCTTTGCTCCTTGGTGCGCCGCGATGAGTTTTTCCGCATCCGCCCGATGCACTGAAATCGGTTTTTCCACCATCAGGTGCAAGCCGGCCTGCAGCACTTTGATACCGATGGTGGTGTGGTCGTAGTGCGGTGTCGCGATCAACACCGCGTCAACCAAACCAGACGCGATCATTTCGTCGGATGAAGCAAACGTCTTCACCCCCGGTGTGCGTTGATACTTCGCCGCATCCGAATCACAGACCGCCGCCAGTTCGAGTCCCTTGACCTGTCCGGCTAGAATTTTGGTGGCATGGGTCGAACCCATATTGCCGAGGCCGATAATGCCCAAACGCACGTTACTCATAATATTGGGGGAAGAGCCGCTAAGAACGACTCCGCCACCCTCGTGGAAGCACGGCTGCTCTAGCAAGGTATCGCGGACTGAATGTTAAGCGGGACGGCGTATTCACAAAAAAAACGCCCCCCGGAAGCCGGGAGCGTCGTTTGCTCAACAGGATGGCAGAAGCCTGTGTTGCTCAGGCTTTCGGTGCCCCCTGCGACAGGTAACGGGCGCGCAAACGCAGACCGTTGAGGCGAATGAACCCGGTCGCATCGTTTTGGTTATACCAGCTCTGCACGCCTTCCATCGACGCGATATGCTCATCGTAGAGCGAATACTTGGATTTCCGGCCGACCGTGATCACGTTGCCCTTGTAGAGCTTCAGACGAACCGTCCCGGTCACAAACTCCTGGCTCTTGTCGATCAGGGCCTGCAGCGCTTCGCGCTCGGGAGCGAACCAGAAGCCGTAGTAAACCAACTCGGCATACTTCGGGATCAAGGAATCGCGCAGGTGCATGAGATCACGGTCGAGGGTCAGCGACTCCACCTGCCGATGGCCCTGCATCAGGATCGTCCCCCCCGGGGTCTCGTAGACGCCACGGCTCTTCATGCCGACGAAACGATTCTCCACCAAGTCGACGCGGCCAATGCCGTGCTTACCGCCGAGCTTGTTCAACGCCTTGAGCACCTTGCCGGGCGTCATCTTCTTGCCGTTGACCGCCACGCAATCGCCCTTCTCGAAATCGAGTTCGACATACTCCGCCTTGTCCGGCGCGTCTTCCGGCGACACCGATAGTTTGAACATGTCCTTGTTCTTCGGGGTGGTCGGGTCGAACCATGGATCCTCCAGGATGCCCGCCTCGTAGGAAATGTGGAGGAGGTTGCGATCCATCGAGTAGGGTTTCTTTAACGAAGCCTCGACCGGAATCTTGTGCTTCTGGCAGTAAGCGATCATCTCGGCCCGGCCGGGGAACTCGGCGCGGTAGTCGTCCATCTTCCAAGGGGCGATGATCGTCAGATCAGGGGCCAGCGCCACGTAGGTGAGCTCGAAACGACACTGGTCGTTGCCTTTGCCTGTCGCGCCGTGCGCCACCGTATCCGCATTTTCCTTACGAGCGATGTCGACCTGGGCCTTGGCGATGAGCGGGCGGGCGATCGAAGTGCCCAGATAGTATTGGCCTTCGTAAATCGCGTTGGCGCGAATCATCGGGTAGATGTAGTCGGCGGCAAACTCCTCGACGAGATCGAGCGTGTAGTGCTTGGACGCGCCGGTCTTCTTGGCCTTGGCGTTCAAACCTTTCAGCTCCTCCTCTTGGCCGACATCGGCCGCGAAGGTGACGATCTCAGCGTCGTATTTTTCCTTGAGCCACTTGACGATGACGGAGGTGTCGAGGCCTCCTGAATAGGCGAGCACGATTTTCATAAAGAGGAGATGAGCTTGCGACGGGCGCCCCCGTCCGCGCAAAGCAAAACCGCCCCCATTTGGTCAGCCTGCGGATTCGGTCGATTTACTGCTTGTTGACCTCCCGGGACTTGAACTCCCTCCCGACCCCGGATGACATCAGGACACTGGCCGCTCACGCCTGCCAAGTCGCGAAGCGGTCATGGCCATGAAGCCATCATCCCAAACGTCAGCCGCCCCGCGTCGCACGAGCCGTGGCTTCACCCTCGTCGAGGCCATGGTCGTCGTCACGATTATCGGGCTACTCGCCGCATTGGCGATTCCTGCCCTGGCCCGCTCGCGCGCCGCCTCTCGCCGCACCGCGTTCATCAACGACCTTCGCATCGGACGGGATGCCTTCGAGGTTTATGCGTTGGAAAACGGGGCGTGGCCCCCGGATGGATTGTCCGCGATCCCTGACGAGATGAATACACTCCTCCCGCCCGCACGATGGAGCCAATCCACGCCGATCGGCGGGACTTGGGACTGGGATAACGACCAATACGGTTTCCGTGCCGGGCTCTCCGTGCTGGCGCCAAATCTCACGGACGCCGAGATGGCGATTATCGATGCCGCGATCGACGACGGCGACCTCACCACCGGTGTCTTCCAGCAACGCAGCGGCGGATTCATCTCCGTGTTGGAGCCCTAAAGCGGTTGAACTGCCGCCCTGCCCGCGTCTCACCGCGATCGATCAGGCGCGCACCTGCTGCGCAAGCACGGCCATAATCGCCTTCTGCACGTGCAACCGGTTTTCCGCCTGGTCGAAAATGATGCAGCGCGGGTCGTCGAGGACCGCTTGGGAAACTTCTTCACCCGCGTGCGCCGGCAGACAGTGCATGAAAAGAGCATCCGGTTTGGCCGCACCGAAAACTTCGGCCGTCACGGCAAACGGTGACATCTCCGCGATGCGCGCTTTCGTCTCCTCCTCCTTGCCCATGCTCACCCAAACATCGGTGTAAACCACATCCGCATCCCGAGCCGCTGCGATCGGATCTTGGGTGAAGGTGAAACGATCCGCGAAGCCTTCGCGCTTCAGCAGTGCCAGAAACTCAGCCGGGGGCTCGAACCCCGCGGGTCCGGCCAATGTGATCTCCATGCCGAACAACGCCGCGCCCAGCACCCATGAGTTCGCCATGTTGCAGGCAGTATCACCAAAAAACGCGATCTTGCGGCCGCGCAGCGAGGCCAACAAGTCGCCGCCCTTCGGCGCCCAACGCTCGGCCATCGTAAACGCGTCCGTGTAAATCTGACAGGGGTGCAAGAAATCCGTCAGCGCATTGATGACCGGCACCGTGCCCGCGGCGGCGAGTCGCTCGACATCACTGTGATCAAACGTGCGCACGATCAAACCGTGCACAAAGCGCGAAAGCACCTTGGCGGTATCTTCGATCGTTTCCCCGCGACCGAGCTGGATATCGTTCTTGTTCAGAAACAATGGGTTTCCGCCCAACTCATGGATTCCCACCTCGAATGAAACACGCGTGCGGGTGCTCGACTTCGAAAAAATCATCGCCCACGTCTGTTGCGCCAGCACCGGCGGCGTGTGACGACCTCGCTTTTGCTTCAGTTCCCGGGCCAACGAGAAAATCTCCGCGACTTCGTGCGGCGCAAAATCGGTCTCTTTTAGAAAGTGCTTCATGAGGGAAGCGGTTATCTCTACGGAATTTCGTTGGGCGGGACCAGAGTAAAAGTCAGACGCTTGCGCCGAACCGCACCCCGGATTGACGGATTGATCAGGAAGAGTTCAGGCGGATTTTGCCCGCGCCGTCATCACCTGCCGCAAGATTGCCACGGACTCGTCGAGTTCGGCGACCGTGGCATTCAACGGCGGCAACAAACGCACCACGTTACCACCCGCCATCGGTGCGAGCACGCCGGCTTCGCGCAACGCCGTTACCATGCCGGCCGCATCCGCCGCGAATTGGAGTCCCACCATGTAGCCCCGCCCCCGCACACCGATGAGCTGAGTCGGGAACGCCGCCGCCAATGCCCGCAGATTGCCCAACCACGGGCCGCTGCGTTCGCTCACCTTGCCGAGCAGATCTTCCCGTTCAATCACGTCGAGCACGGCCAGCGCCGCCGCACAGGCCAAAGGCGTGCCCCCGAACGTCGTGCCATGCATGCCGGGCTGAAACAGCTCCCCCGCGCCCTCGCCGACCCACATCGCGCCGATCGGGAATCCGCCGCCGAGCCCTTTCGCCATGCCGATCGCATCAGGCCTTACCCCCGCCTGCTCATAAGCGAAAAACGTGCCCGTCCGCCCGATGCCGCATTGCACCTCGTCCAACAAAAGCAACAGGTTGTGCCGGTTGCAGAGTTCGCGCAGGCCAAGCAAAAACTCCGTCGTGGCCGGATGGATACCACCCTCGCCCTGGATCGTTTCCACAAAGATGGCGCATGTGCCGTCGTCGATTTGCGCCTCAAAGGAGGCCAAGTCGTTCAGATCCGCGTGGGCGAACCCCGGGACGAGCGGGCGAAACGGCTTTTGGATTTTGTCCTGCGGCGTCGCGCTCATGCCGCCGAACGTGCGCCCATGAAATGCGCTGTTCGCCGTGATGATCTTGTAGCACTTGCCTTCCTCGCCGCCGGCCTTTTTGACGCCATGCAGCCGGGCGAGTTTAAGTAACGCCTCATTGGCCTCGGCGCCGCTGTTGCAAAACAACACCCGACCTGGTCCGGCCCGCTCCACGAGCCGCCGCGCCAGTTCCGCTTGGTTGGGGTTGCGAAACAAGTTGCTCGTATGAATCAGTTCGCCGGCCTGGCGCTGCACCGCCGCCACCCACTGCGGATGACAATGTCCGAGCGCGCTTACGGCGATCCCGGAGGTGAAATCCAGATAGCGCGTGCCCGCGTCATCCCAGACCCTCGCCCCTTCACCGCGCACCAGCGTAATTGGCGCCCGACCGTAGTTTTTTAAAACATACGCATCGTAAAGTTCAGCAGCGCTCGTGCGGGTGATGGAAGGCGTGGTCATGGCAAAAATCTCGGTTAAAACAAAATACGACTCGTAGAGATAACGGTTCGGGAATCCTCAAAATCAAGCCGTCCCCTCCCCCACCGGTGAGACGCCGCCAAATCAGCCCTGGACGATCTCGGTCCCGATCCCCTTGTCGGTGAAGATCTCAAGAAGCAGCGAATGCGGCAACCGTCCGTCAATAAAGTGCACGCGATGGACCCCTTCGCGCAGCGCCCGCATCGCGCTGTGAACTTTCGGCCGCATGCCCTTGTCGATGACGCCATCCCGCTTCAGCCCGTCGATCTCGGAAACCTTCAACGTGGAAATCAACGAGGTCGGATCGGTCGGATTCGCGAGCAGGCCAGGCACGTCACTCATGAAAACCAGCCGGCGCGCGCGCAACGCGCTCGCGACCCGGCTCGCGACCAGGTCGGCGTTCACGTTGTAGTGCTTGCCGTCATGATCCACCGCCACAGGTGAAACGATCGGAATGAAACCCTCGGAGATTTCCTTTTTCAGGAGCTTCACCTTCACCTCGATGACTTCGCCGACAAACCCCAGATCAACCGGATTGCCGTCGTCATCCTGCGTCAGCTTCTGACAAACGAGGACCGAGTCCCCTGACAGACCCCGTGGTTTCGCGTGAGCCGATGCCACCGCCGCGCACACGTCCGGGTTCACAACTTCGTCCAGCGTGCGCTTGACGATAGACACGGTCGCCTCGTCGGTCACGCGCATGCCGTTGACAAATTTAGGCGCCAAGCCCGACGACTCCATCGCTCGCGAGATCGCTTTCCCGCCGCCATGCACCACGACAACATTGATCCCGCAGGCCGCCAAAAAGGCGAGATCGTAGGCTACCCGCGTGCGCGTGACCGGATCCGGATCGTCCATGAAGCTACCGCCATATTTCACGACAAACGTGGAACCGCGGAAATCTTGAATATAAGGAAGCGCCTCGAGCAGCACCTTTGCCTTGGCGGTGATCTCGGTGACGTTCATGCGGACAAGCGGGCGGCGTCGAGCCGCAGGAGGTGATGGGACGATGACATGGCCAAAAATTACGAATCTTCATGCGTAAAGGCTTCATGCCGGGATTCGACACAATTCTGAGCGCACGTCCCTTGGTCATCAGAACCCGATTCGCTGCGGAAAAATGAGCTTAACACCACGGCCCGAGAACCTCAGTTCTGGCCCGTGCCCAGCACCCAATTGACCTTCGCTTCCGCCGCCGAGCATCGGGCTTGGCTCTCGACCCATGCCGCATTGCCCGCGGGCTTCAAAATCGGAAAGACTCAATTCGAGTTTGTGCCGCGGGAAGCCCCGAAGCCCTCGCGCATGACGCTGACGTTGATCGAATTGGATGAACCCACCCGCGACTTCGCCGCCGTCTTCACGCGCAATGCCTTTCCCGGTGCGCCGATCATCGTCGGCCGCCAACGCCTCGACGAAGCCCAGCTGCGGGCCGTGCTCATCAACAACAAGATCTCCAACGTCTGCGCGGCCGGCGGCGTCGCCAACGCCGAGCGTCTCTGCGCGGCGGTCGCGAGTCAGTTAGGCTGCCTCAGCACGGAAGTGCTTCCCTCTTCCACCGGCGTGATCGGCTGGGGACTGCCGGTTGAGGCAATGGAGGCCGCGCTGCCTGCGGCGATCGCCCACCGCCAGGGCGAATCCATCCTGCCCGCCGCCGAGGGCATCGTCACCACCGACCTGTATCCAAAAATCCGATCCGTCCAACTCGGTGCCGGTCGGATCGTCGGCATCGCCAAGGGGGCCGGCATGATCGAACCGAATCTGGCCACGATGCTCGTCTACATCCTGACCGATATCGCCATCCCGCGTGATCGCCTCCGCGCCATGCTCAAACGCTGCGTTGGCCAAAGCTTCAACCGCATCAGCATCGACAGCGACACCAGCACGTCGGACACCGTCGCGATCCTTTCCTCCGGACGCGTTTCCGGGATCGCCGAAGAGGCATTTGAAGCCGCGCTGCGCACCGTCTGCCAAGATCTCGCCGAAGACGTCGTGCGCAACGGCGAAGGCGTGCGCCACGTCATCCGCGTGCAAGTGAAACGCGCCCCGAACGAAACCGTCGCGTCCGGGCTTGGCAAAGCCATCGTCAACGCGCCGCTCTTCAAGTGCGCCGTGGCCGGAAACGACGCCAACGTCGGTCGCCTCATCCAAGCCATCGGCAAGTGGCTCGGCGCCTCACCAACTGGAGCCGACCAAGTTGCGCCTCCCTCCCATTTGAGGCTCACGATGGGCGGAATCGAGATTTTCGCCGATGGCGTATTCCGCCTCGACCCCACCAAAGAGACCGCGCTCACCGAACATTTGCGGGCCGCCGAACTTTACGCCAGTGCCCCGACGAGCGCCGGCGAATACGCCCCAACGATCACCTATCCGCCGCACGAGCGTTGCGTCGAAATCGAAGTCGACCTCGCCCAAGGCGACGCGGCGGCAACCGTCTTTGGCGGCGACCTGACGCACGAATACGTTTCGGAAAACGCCGACTACCGGAGCTGATCTCGGCCGGAAGGGGACGTTAAGGGATAGCGTAGGCTCCCCTGCACCTTAGACGAGCACGCTACTTCGCGTCGCAGCGCTCTCGCCGGACGCGGTGCGCGATCATGGTTCAAACCGAGATCGCCCATCCTTCCTAAATCTGGACACAAAAAAACCGCCTCCGAAAAGGAGGCGGCTTGGAAAAGTTGAGCGGGACAGACTTCCGTCGACCGATTAACGCTTGGAGAACTGGAAGCGCTTACGGGCACCGGGTTGACCGGCCTTCTTACGTTCCTTCTCGCGCGGGTCGCGTTTGATGTGGCCGGCTTGCTTCAGCGGAATGCGGAGCTCCGGGTTCATCTTCTGCAGCGCACGAGCGATACCGTGGGCGACCGCGCCAGCTTGGCCGGCCACACCGCCGCCAGCCACGTTCACCGTGACGTCGATCTTGTCAAAGAGCTCCACGACCACCAAGGGAGCGTATGCCTGCTTGGAGAAGTTTTCGTGAGTGAAGTAGTCGTCAAAGGTGCGACTGTTGACTTCAAGCTTGCCGGTGCCTTCGGAGAGGCGGACGCGGGCGGTGGAAGTCTTGCGGCGGCCCGTGCCAAGGAAAATCGTGGTTTCAGCGCTCATGGTGAGAAATCGGTGGGCGGATTATTTCAGCGGAATCGGGTTCTGCGCTGCGTGGGTGTGGTTCGGACCGGCGAAAACGCGCAGCTTCTTCAGCATCGTGCGTGAGAGGCGGTTCTTCGGGAGCATACCCTTCACGGCGTGCTCAATGATGAACTCAGGGTGACGGGCGCGCTGTTCGGTGAGCTTGCGGTAGCTTTCGCCGCCAACGAAGCCGGAAAAGAACATGTATTTGTTCTGCACTTCCTTCTTACCGGTCAGGACGACCTTCTCGGCGTTGATCACGACAACGAAATCGCCGGTGTCGACGTGGGGCGTGTAGGTAGGCTTGTGGCGACCGCGAAGAATGTTGGCGATCTTAACCGCCACGCGGCCAAGGACCTCACCCTCGGCATCAACAAGGTGCCAGGTGGGTTGAACGGTCTCTGATTTGGCGAGGAACGTTTTCATGAGAAAAGGGGCTAAGTGCTAGGAGTTGCAGAAACTCTGTCAACCCGCATTTTGCATCGGAACAAAAAACCCGTTCCCGGAAAGCGGGAACGGGTCGAAAATCTTCGAGAAACGAAATTCAGACCGAGCTTAGAAGCCGATCGTCACACCCGTCGTGAGGAAGAAGTAGTCGCCTTCGTCGAGGTCGATGTCGTTGTCAGCCCAAGTGACGCCGGCGTAGAGGCTGGCGGTATCGTTCACGCTGTAGGTGAAGGTGGCGCTGGCATCGTAGTAGGTGTAAGCTTCACCCGCGTCCGGATCAACGTAACCCAAGTCGGCCGCGAGGTCGAAGCTGAGCTTGTCGGAAACCGGCACGCTGTAGCCCACGGAACCTTGATACGTGAAGACCTCAAACTCGGTCTCGTAATAGACGTAGAAGGAGGTGGAGAAGCCGCTGATGTCGCCGGAAATACCAACGTAAGGCTCGGTCTGCTCGTCACCGGACGGAGTCTCCGGATAGTAGTAGTAGGTGGCACCCACGTCGAGGGACCACGTGTCGCTCAGCGCGAAGCCGTAACCAGCGTAAAAATCGAACTCGTTGAGCTGGGACTTGAGAACCGGCTGGCTGGTCCAGACACCGGCGTAAAAGTCACCGGCGGCAAATTCAACCGAAGGCTGAATGGATTCGTCGGCGTACTTGATGCCACGAAACACGTAATCGCTCACGTAGGGGAAATCCACGGTGATGGAGTAAGGCGTGTCTTGGGCGCTCAGGGAACCCGCGGTTGCAGCGAGAGCCGCAATAAGGAGTGCAGTCTTCTTCATGATGTCGTTTGTCTGTAGTTTGTTAAGTCACCGTCTGAAACGGCGGGCTCGTCAAAGCGGAAGGCGTTGTAAACTTCAAGAAAAGATTTACGACCTACCACTCCGAAGCCGGACCTGCTGACTCGCGGGACTAACCCGAGTTCCAGCAATCATTACGCCAGATTAAAAATATTTATGCGTTTTCCACCCCCTCTAACCGCTTTAATTGGGTTCAGTGCTATACTTACTGGGGCATTCGGGGCTCATGCGCTAAAAAGCACACTTACGGCGCACGATACCCTCTCGATCTGGCAGACGGCCTGTCAGTATCATCTCGTTCACGCCGTGGCGATTCTGACGGTTACCGTAATCGCGAAAGCGGAGGACACACGCCTCCGTCAAGCGGCCGCTTGGTGGACCCTCGGAATCGTGCTCTTTAGTGGGTCGCTCTACGGTTTGGCCTTGGGCGCCCCCCGCTGGCTAGGCCCCATCACGCCGCTCGGAGGCGTTGCGCTGATGATCGGTTGGATCCTCGTCGCGTTCGCCCGCCGCCCGAATGCCAGCCAAGCGTGAGCCTGCTCACAGTCCCTCCCCTGCTGCGCCGCGCTCTGGATGCGCTGCGGAACCACGCCAGACCCCGTTTAGTCGGGGGTTGCGTAAGAGACGCGCTGCTCGGACGCGTGCCGGTGGATTTCGATGTGGAGGTTGGCGGCATTTCATTCGCACAAATGCACGCGATTTTGGCGCCCTTCGGGTCCACCGATGTTGTCGGTCGCAGTTTCGGGGTGATCAAACTCCGCGACGGCAACGCGGCCTATGACTTCAGCCTTCCTCGTCGCGAATCAAAAACGGGCTCTGGTCACCGTGGATTCGCGATCACCCC
>CAXBDS010000029.1:0-36826 GCA_963974355.1 uncultured Opitutaceae bacterium | reverse complement strand
CGGCGTCAGCCGTGCCGCGGGCGAGGGCGAAGGCGCCGGACTTTTGGGCGGCGGTCGTGAGGGCGGCGGCATCCGAATTCGGACCGGTGCCCCAAGTCATGTTTTCGGCGACGACCTGCCCAGCGGCGTTGTAGATGCGCAATCCCGGATTGGGAAGCACGCCGCTGACGCCGAACTGGCTCAGCGACGGGCCAATCGCGCGCACGAGCAGCCGCTGCGTGCCGTCGCCGTCGACCACGACGCCGGGGATGACGATGGCTTGATCCGTGCCCACGTGGGCGCGGGTGGAGAGATTCGTGATGCGGTTGGCGCTTCGCGCCGGGGTGCGGTCGTAGACTTCGGCCAAGGCGATGCCATGGTCGGTGCCTGCCGAGGAGATCTGCACCGTGTAGGAACCGGGCGCGAGCGAGCGGGCGAGGGCGGCGTCCAGCGATCCCGCGTTGAACTCAAACGCGCCGACTTCGCTGGCGGAGGGCCAGGGTGGTGGCGTCGCCTTGGTCCCAACCGTCGTTGCTGGCGAGAAGTTGCCCCCTTTCGTCGTAGAGGCGAATCACGGGATGGGCCAAGGGTTGGCCGATGCCGAAGGTCGCGAGGCGGGGGCCGGCGGCGCGAAGGAGCAGGTCGCGGGGGGTGGTGCCGCCGACCGTGAAGCCGACGATGAGGATATCTTCGCCCGAACCGACGAGCGCACGGGTGGCGATGTTGCGCAGGCGAGTGTCGGCTTGCAGCTCGATGGGAAGGGACGAAACCGCTCCGGCGGCGTTGCTCAACCTGACCGTATAGCGGCCGGCGTCTGTCGGCGCGAACGAGGGAATGGTGTAGCTGGCGCCGGTCGCTCCGGGAATGATCACGCCGTCCTTGAGCCACGTGATCGCGTAGGCGTCACCCGTCGCGGCGAAGGTCAATACGACGGCTTCGCCGGTAAACGCGCGTCGACTGGGAGAGACGTCTTGGAGGGAGGGAGGCACGCGGACTTTGGCTTCCACGATGATGGGGTCGGAGGTCACCGAGCCGGCGGCGTTGCTCAGCGTCACAGTGTAGCTGCCCGCGTCGCTGTCGGCGAACGCGGGAATGGTGTAGGTGGAGCGATTGGCGCCGGGGATCGGTTGGCCGTTTTTAAACCAGGCGATATCGAGGTAGTTGCCATCGGCGACGAACGTGAGCTCGACGGGTTTGCCGTCACCGACCTGGAGGCTGGGCGAGAGGGTCAGGATGCGCGGGGCGATCACCGGCGTGAAGCGGAGATCAAACGCGGTCGTCAGACCTTTATCCCCGGCCGGACTGGATTGATAGTAGGCGTAGAGTGACGCGAAAAAACTATACTCTCCGGCCGTCAAAAAGCCCTCCACCGGAGTCGGGGGAGGCGTCTCAATGCGGTAGGGAGCCGCTACATACACCGACGGACCCACGCCCAGGGTTTTGAGGCTGGGCTCCTGGCCGGGCGCGCCTAACGCAACATGGAATCGCGTTCCCGAACTGATCGGATCGCGCTGTTGGGTTTGAATCGTGAAGTGGACCACGTCGGTGACCCTGAATTTTACCAAATAGCCCGTGAGCGATTGTTCGTTGTTAAATCCGGAGCCGGCTCTGACCCGGAAGGATCCGCTCAGATTGCCATTCGAAACGGTGGACGATTGTCCGACGGTGGTGGCAGGATAGCCTGAGATGTAGAAACTGGAGGTGAAGTCTCCCGTGATGCTCGGCGCCCACTTGGTAACCACGTAGGAAGGCGCGCTATAGTAGGGCGTGTCGTTGTTCAGGTAGATGTTCGTGAACCGGGAACTGCTCAGAATCTCGACCTGCGCCATCAGCGAAGAAAAAGGCCCCAAGAGGAGTGTGGTGACGATCGTGACTAAGACGCAGAACGTTGATCGCATAGGCCCTCGGAGATACGGCCCGGATGATCGCAAGCAATCTTCAACTACCGTTTGGGGGTAGATTGATGCGTCCTCTTGGGTGAGATTGAGCGGCCTCCGTCTTGACTGTCGAAACATCGGTGCGCGAGGGAGCGGAGAGGCTGGCTAAAGCGGGCCTCCGCCTTTACACTTTAGCGCCGCCCCAACGGATGCCGGAGCGACTCGACGCTCCGCGGGGAGGCTCACGTTCTACGCGGCGTCGTTTATCGAATCCGCACTTCGCGGCCGGTGCGGGACGAGGTGTAGATGGCGTCCAGAATCTTCTGCGTGGCGAGCGACTCGGCCGGTTTCACGTAGGGCTGGGCCTTGCCGAGACACACGTCGATGAAGTGGGCCATGCGGTTGGGATTGGCGAAGGGCGTCGACGTATCCACCAATTCGTTACTGTAACCCGTCTTGGTGCGTTGAAACAGGCGCAGGGGCGGGATGGACAGGCCGGCCTCGGTGCCGAAGACCTGCGTGCCGTTGTAGTCGGGCTCGGGTTGATGGGCCGCCCATGAGGCCTCGAGCAGGACGGTGCGGCCGCTCTTCAATTTGATCAGCGCGACCGCGAGATCATCGACGTCGAACTTCGCCTTGGGGTCGATCTCGCTCTTGCCCCAGTTGCCGCCGCCTTGGCCGCGCGGGCCAAATTGGGCAAAGGTCTGCCCGGAAACCGCCGCGGCGTCGAATTCGCCCATGAGGAAGAGGCAGCGGTCGAGCGCGTGCACGCCGATGTCGTAGCAGCAACCGCCGCCAGCGAATTGTTTCTGGGTAAACCAGGAGCCGATGCGCGGGATGCCGCTGCGGCGCTGCCACGCGGTTTTGGCGTGGTAAACATCGCCGAGTTTGCCGTCGTTGATGAGCGCCTTTGCGGTCTGCACTTCGGCGCCGAAGCGGTTGTTCTGTCCGACCATCAGATGGAGCTTCCGCTTGCTCGCTTCAGTCACGAGTTTGGCGGCCTCGCGGGCGTTGGTCGCCATCGGCTTGTCCACCATGAGATGCTTGCCGGCTTTCAACGCTTCGAGGCCCACGCTGGCGTGCAGGAAGTTGGGCAATGCGATCGAAACGATGTCGATGTCGCTGCGCGTCAGCAGCGTTTTGTAGTCCGTGACGAGATCCGGGACGTTGTAGAGATCGGCCGCTTCCCGACCGCGTTCCGGCGAGACCTCGGCCAACGCGACGACCTTGGCGGCCGGGTGGGCTTGGAAGCTGCGGATGTGGTCGAGACCGATGGCACCGGCGCCGATGACGGCGACGTTAAAGGAGGTTTTTTTCTTGGGCATGGGGTGGATGGGATGACGAGGATCTGAGGAACGGCGGGGCGGGCGGCTTAGGCGCGTCCCCAGGATTTGAGTTGTTCGAGCGACTGTTTCACGCCGTCGAGCGGGGTGCCGGTATAGGCTTCGACTTCGACGACTTGCCACTCGACGGTGCCGACGGAATCGAGGGCGGCAAACACCGCAGGGAAGTCCACGGGGCCGCCGCCGATTTCCTTTTCGTCCTTGAGGTGCACCAGGCTGATCCGGCGGCCTTGCTCACGGATGAACGCCGCAGGGTCCTTGCCGCCTTGGTGCACCCAATAGACATCGGCTTCGCAACCGAGATCGCGGGGCGCGGCGGCGTCGAGCATCCAATCAAAGACGCGGCGGCCCTCCACGACGGCCAGCTCGGGCGCGTGATTGTGAAAATGGAAGCGCAGGCCAAAGGCCCGCAGCCGGGCGCCGATCGCGCCGAGCTCTTCGCCGATCGCCGTGCACGCCGCGCCCGAGATAAACTGCTGCTTGGGCCAGCTCGGGCAGATCACGTGCTTCGTCTCGCAGGTCAGGGCTTCGGTGACCACGCGGTCGAAGTCCTGGCGCAACGCCTGGATGCCGACATGCATGCCGGAGACCTTGAGGCCGGCGGCTTTGACGGCGGCGGCGCCATCGGCGGCGGTGGTGTTGCCGAAGCCGGCGGTCTCGACGCCTTGGTAGCCGAGTGCAGCGACTTGCGCGACGGTGCCGGCGAAATCGGTTTTTACGAGGTCGCGTAGCGACCAGAGCTGGAGGGAGGTTGGGATAGTCGACATGGGATCGATGTTCATCATATCGCATCGCTCTTCGCACGGCTATGAACCTATTTCCCAAGTTTATGGACTATTTTTCCACGAATTTTCCGGCAGTCGAATGCTCGGCAAGTGGCTCGTCGAGGTGAGTGCTGACGATCTCAGCAGGGGGGCGCGGCGGACCGGCTGGTCCACGAGACGGGGAGGCGGCGGGGGCGGGGGGAGCCCTCGCTCAGGCGGCTCACATTTCGCTGGCGAGCGACAGCTCGGTCTGGGCGGCCGTGGCGGCCAGACGGGCCTGGTGGTTGAAATATTGGTCGCTAAGTTCTGGATACACGGCCCAGAGCAACTCAAGCAGGGAGGACAGCGCCTCGCCTAGATTTGAATCCGAAGGACGTGTCGCCACACCGAAGTAATGGTCGAGGCGCAGCGCACCGACGAAATCGATCACGCGGGTGAGTGATCGGGCCGCGGGTTCATCGTCGCCTTCCAACGTGTCGGCGCGGATCGCCGCGAGGCTCGTCTGCATCGTTTGCAGGGTTTGGAAAATGCTGCGCGGCGCGTCGGGCTGCTGAAGAAAGAGCTCGGCGACGAAACGGGGCTGGCTGCGGGTTTGAAACAGACGGCGGTAGGCGTCCTGCGAGCCGAGCATGCGAAGCAGGGCGGAGAGCTCCGGATTGTCCTGATAGATGAGGGAGTCGCTCACCGCGTCGGTTCGCGCCCGGGCGGCCGTATCGAGGGCGCCGAGCACATGGCGCAGTGCCCCACAGGTCATGATGGCACGCTCCAGTTGCACGCCCAGAAGCATGAAGTGCCAGCCGGCGTCGTGGAGCATGGTGCGCTCGGCGGTGCCGAGGAAGGCGTTGACGTCGGTCAGAACGGCTTGGATCGCGAGGCTCGCGTTGGGCTGAGGAGACGGTTGGCGCGGGTTGCGGGCCCGGGCTGGTTTGCGCGGCAGGCGGGCGAGTTGGTCGAGGCGATCAAGCAGTCGGGTCAGCAGGCTCCAGGCTTCGGGGCTCACGTAGTCGCGCAGCTGGCGGGCGTTGTCCGCCGCCGCGCGCACCGAACTGAACAGCGAGCTGGGGTTGCGCGTGTCCAAGGTCATGCGCCACGGCAAGTCGCGCCCGAAGGTGGCGTGCGGACTTTCTCGCGCGGTGATCTTTTCGTCGGCATGGCCGGTGGCTTCGAGCAATCCGCGCCAGACGGGCAGCCAACGCTTGCGATCGCGGGCGGGGATTTCCTCCAGGGCGACATCGTCGAGGATGAAGAGCATGCGGGCGGCGCTCTCGGCCCGCTCGAGGTAACGGCCGAGCCAGAACAGACTCTCGGCGGCGCGCGAGCCGGGCAGGGTCGACAGGGATCCGCTGGCCACGCTCGCTTCGAGATCCGATATCTCGCCGGGGGCACCGGCCCCGTCGGCCATCACGATCACATCGGCGGACAGGCCGACCCGATCCGGCGGCGGTTCGACGCCCAGGTTGATCACGCCGCCGGGCATGACGGAAAATTGTTTGCCCTGCGCGAGCACGTAGGTGCTGAGCCGATACGGCGTCTTGCGTTTGGCCTGGGGGCTGAGCGGCATCGAGGTGATGATCGACTGGGCGACATAGGCGGCGGGCGATTCGCGGATGACCTGGGGCAGGCCGCGTGGGCCGAAGCGCGGCTCGGGCACGGCGGGCTGCCCGATGCGCGGATCATGGGCGGGGCGCAGGCGGTAGTGGGCCCGGTGATCGAGCACGTATTCGAGCTGGTCGATATCGTTGCACGGGATGGTGCCGATCTGCGGCAGCAGCGGTTTCTCGCCGAAGTAAAACCGCATCAATTTCGGGAAATAGGGCTGCAGTGAACGGCTCTCGGCGACCCCGGTGCCGATGTCATTGGCGAGCACGACGTTGCCGGCGCGGATGCACTGCAGCAGGCCGGGGATGCCCACGGCCTCACGATCGGTCGAAAAAACGACCGGGTCGATGTAGGCGTCGTTCAGCCGGCGATAGATCACGTCGATGCGCACGAGCCCGGCGACGGTCTTGAAGTAGACCCGATTATCGAGGACGAGCAGGTCATCGCCGTGGGCGAGCGGCAGGCCCATCTTGCGAGCGAGGAAACTGTGCTCCGAGAAGAACGGGAAACGCGGGCCCGTCGTGAGCACGACGATGTTGGGGTTGGAGCGCTCGCGGGGGGCCAGGGCACGCAGGGCATCCAACAACTGCAGCGGGAAGTTGATGATGCTGTGGTAATCGGGCAACGCGCGGTAGATCTCGCCGGCCTCCTGCGTGAGGAAACGGCGGTTTTGGACGGCGTAGCTCAGGCCGACGGGAGTGTTCGCGTGGGTCTCGGTGAAGACCCAACCGCGGGCGGTCTTGACCAGATCGAAACGGAGCAGTGTGGCGGGGTTGACGCGTTCGGGGGAGAGCCCGAGGCGCGGGCGCCGATAGTAAGGGTCGTTGAAAATGATGTCGGGCGGGATGATACCCTCCTTCAGGACCTCCTGGCCGCTGTAGATATCGACGAGGAACGCGTTGATCAGGCGGGCCTGCTGTTTGATCGCGGCCTCCAGGCCGGCCCATTCCACGGCATCGATGACGAGAGGCGTGGGCTCAAGTTCCCAAAACGTCCCGGCGGTCTGCGTCGCATCCGCCAGCGTGAGATCGGTCAGTCCCGCGTCCCGGATGGACAGGCGCAGTCGATTGCGCAGCGGACGCAGTTGCGACGGGTGCAAAACGGGAAACGACGGCTTACGAGGCGGCAAGGGATCGCCAAGCAAGCGGCGACACCGGACGGGATCAAGCGCGGTGTGTGGAATCGGCCGGCGGGGCGCCGGCGGAGATCGCGGCGTTGGGTGGCGACACGGTGCGACGGGTAGGGCGGGCAGTCCCTTGCCGCCGGTTCGGGGAAACGGCGCCGAGGGGAGTCGACGCCCTACCACAGCCAGACAATGCCCTCCGGGGGGCGGCCAATCTGCGTGGTTGCCAAGTGAAGCGTTTCGCGAAGGCTGCTCCTTTCCGTATTTTTCATGATTAAGAAGATTATTTCGTCGCTGTTCGGCAAAAAGTCCCCGGCGACCCCTCCGGCTAAGCCGACTTCCCAGCCCGCCAAACCCGCGGCCTCGCCGCGTTCGCGTCACCCGGCCGGCGACGAAACGCCGCCCTCCCACCGCCCGAAGCGGAGCGAACGTTCGAACCGTGATGCCGGTCCGCAGGAACGCCGGACCCGCGACGGCGACGCGCCCCGGGGACGAGGGGGACGCGGCGCTTCATCACGGGGTGAGGAGGGCGGCCGTGGCTCGTCGTCTCGAGGCCGGGGCGAAGGGGGTCGCGGCAACGGTCGCGGTGGCCGTGGGGGCCGTGGGTCTGGCCGACGCGATGACGGCCCGCGCGAGCGACCGAAGCGGGACGATTTCGAACATCCGCAGCGTGAGCCGGTGAAGCCGACGACCGTGGTGGAGATTCCGCCGATGGACACGGAGTTTACCCAGCTCGGTCTTAATGCCCCGATCGCCTACGCGGTGCAGGAAAAAGGCTACACCTCGCCGACACCGATCCAAGCGCAGTCGATCCCTCACATTTTGGCAGGGCGCGACGTCATCGGATCCGCGCAGACCGGCACCGGCAAAACCGCCGCGTTTGCGCTGCCGATTTTGCACCGCTTGGGTGCCCACGGCAAAATGCGTTGCCTCGTGCTCGAGCCCACCCGGGAACTCGCGCTCCAGGTGGAGGAGGCATTTCAGGAATACTCCCGCCACACCGATCTGACCACGACGATCATTTATGGTGGGGTGGGTTACGGGAAACAGCGCGAAGATTTGAAGCGCGGGGTTGATATCTGTGCCGCCACGCCGGGCCGTCTGCTGGACCTGCTCGAAGACGGCACGACCCACCTCAACGACATCGACATCCTCGTGCTCGACGAAGTGGATCGCATGCTCGACATGGGGTTTCTGCCCGACGTCCGTCGCATCGTCGCGAAGTGCCCGGCGGCGCGCCAAACCCTCTTCTTCACCGCGACCCTGCCGGCGGAGATTGCGTCCTTGGCGCAGTGGGCGCTGAAGGATCCGATCGAGATCAAAATCGGCATGCAACGGAAGCCGGCCGAGACGGTTTCGCACGCGTTTTACCCGGTCGTCGGCTCGCAGAAATTTGACCTGCTGATCGAGCTGCTGAAGCGCACGGAATTTCACAGCGTGATCATCTTTACTCGCACCCGGATGGGCGCGGATCGCATCGCCGAGCGCCTGAAGCGCGAAAAGCACACCGTCGGTGTGATGCATTCCGACCGCAACCAGCGCGAGCGCGTCGAAGCCCTGCAGGGGTTCAAGAGCGGCACCTTTGAGGTCTTGGTCGCGACGGATATTGCGGCGCGCGGTCTGGACATCGCCGGGGTTTCCCACGTGGTGAACTACGATGTGCCGGAGAATGCCGAGGATTACGTGCACCGTATCGGCCGCACCGGTCGCGCCCAAGCCACCGGCGACGCATTTACCTTGGTGACCGAGGATGACGTGCGTAACGCCCGGTCGATCGAGCGTTTCATCGGCGCCGACATCGAACGAAAGCGCATCGAGGACTTCCCTTATATTTACTCCGCCTTGTTTGACCAAAAGGTATTGGACGACGCGGCGCCCGTGAAGCCCAAGAGCCGGCTCATGCGCGGCATGAAGCGGTAAGCGGCCGCGGCCGCGCGGCCGCTTATCAGGGCGGACCTGCGTCCGCGACGGGGCGCCGCAGGGTGCACGGCGCCGCTGCGCGACACGGGGTTTCGCAAGGCGAAACACGGTTCCGATCAAGTCGGTGCAGCCGACACCCGTGACCGCAACGCGGTACCCGTGCGCTGAAAGCGCCCCGAGTCACGGCGCAGCGCGTGACCCCGTGCTTAGGGATCGAACTCCTGCCTTGTTCCTGTAAAACCACTCCGAAATGTCGATCACCAAACCGGTTTTAGCCGGAGGGAGCAGGGGGCGAACCAAGGTCGGAATGGGCACCAGCGTAACCGCAGATCACGCCGATGATCGCAGATAGAGAAATGCAGCCCAAGCCCGGCGGGCAAGGGACTGCCCGCCCTCCTGCACCCGTGAGCGCAACGCGGTCACGGGGCGCTGAAAGGGCCCCGGAGTCCCGGCGTAGCGCGTGATCTCAGGGCGGCGCCGCCACCCCTTGCGACTTCGGATAGTCCCGCCTTGCGCTGTCATTGTGCTAAAATCTTGCAACAATTAGACTTCGACGCCGCTTTAAGGTCCGTGCGATCACAGCCAAACCGGAATTACGTCAGCAACGACGTTATCCAGACTCCGCGGGAATTGGCGGCCCGGGTGGTGGCCCATTTCAAACCGACCGGCCGCTGTCTGGAGCCCTGCCGGGGGGAGGGGGCGTTCTCCGACCTTTTGCCGAAAGGAAGCGACTGGTGTGAAATTCTGGCCGGCCGGGATTTCCTCGCGTTGCCGGTTCCGGCGGTGCCTTACGATTGGATCATCACGAATCCTCCATGGAGCCAAATCCGCAAGTTTCTCGGTCACGCCATGGCCTGCGCCGACAACGTGGTTTTCTTGATGACGATCAACCACGTGTGGACGAAAGCCCGACTGCGCGATATCAGCGCGGCCGGTTTTGCACTGAAGGAAATCGTTATGTTGGACATGCCGAAGAACTTCCCGCAAAGCGGCTTTCAGCTGGGGGCGGTGCATGTGGCCCGCGGCTGGCAGGGGGACGTGCGCATCGGGCCTCTCTGAGCAAAATGCGGGTCTTTCGTCGCCCGTTGGAAAGCTCAAACCTGAAACCTGAGAACGGGACGGAGGCGCGGGCAGGGCGGCGACTCCGTTCGCCGCCGGGATCGGAGGATTCACCGCGGATCGCGCTGATGGTCGCAGATAGAGAACACGCGTGCTGAACCGCGGCGGGCCAGGGACTGCCTGCCCTACCACGCGGCGCGCGGCCCGCTGCGACCCTCCGTCGCCCTGTGACCGCAACGCGGTCTCAGTGCGCTGAAAGTGCCCTGTGTCACGATGCAGTGCGTGACCCCGTGCATAGGGGGGCGATCTCCTGCCTTGCTCCTGTAAAACAACTCCGAATCTCCGATCCTCAAACCGTCTTTAACAGGAGCATACCGGAGGGGGGCAGAGAGGGTAGCGACCGAAGAGGTAGGGCGGGTCAGTCCCTGGACCGCCGTGGAAGATCGGGAAGTTTAACCAGACGCCCAAACCCGGCGGTGAAGGGACTCACCGCCCTACCTATAACCAGCACTTGGCGCCGCCGAAAAGCCCGGTAGGGCGCTCCCATTAGTGTCCCTTCGTGGTTAGAAACTCTGAGGCATCGCTTCGCGATCCCTGATCCAGCGGTCAAGGGACTGACACGCCCTACCTGCCAAAAAGGAAGGCGGCGGAGGCGAACCCCCGCCGCCTAGGACGGCCCAAGCCCGTGGTGAAACGTTTGGCGGCCACCGTTCGTCTCTGGCTCGGGTGCGCGCTTTCTATTTGTAATACACGGCGGCTGTCGAGCGCAGGGATCAGCGAAACAGGTCGGCAGGGCGCCTCCTTTGAATCCAATCGTTGGGCGGGGCCGTAGATTATATTAAAAAGTTTCATGTAAGTCGAAGTATGCGCGAATCGCGGTGTTCCCGCCTTGATGTCAAAGCGCGGTGGCGTCGTTGGGGGCCGTGGATGATCGCCGATGCCCGTTAACGTGCATTAAGGTGCATCGAAATGCTTGACTTGGCCTCTTCGGTTACTCCCGCGCGATCGCCTGCGGATAACGTGTCGATAACTCTGCAAAAGTATCACTTGAAACGAGTCGCAATTGATCCACGGGTTGGTACTCGCCGGAGCGGATAACCCGCCACGTTGGCGGGACCTCTGGCAAAAGCCTTATGGCAAGATTGAAAAGAACCCGTTCGATCATCCTTGATCGAGCGGAAGCCCGCGCGGCCGCGATCAGTTCGATCGCGACCCCGCTGGAACTCGGAGGTGAGCTCACGCTTGCGTCCTATCAAGCATCGGTCGCCGATGCCCGATCCAAACTGAGCCGTTACAATGCGCTGCTATCCGACGCCGACGAGGCTCGGGCGCAGTTCGATGGAGCGGAAACCGCCTTGGCGGATCTGTCCGAACGCATGTTGGCCGGGGTGGCGAGCCAGTTTGGCCGCGACTCCGATGCCTACGAGAAAGCGGGTGGGACGCGGAAGAGTGACCGGCGTCGTCCGACCTCGCTCACGCCGGCTACCGCTGAACCCACCGCCGCCTAGGACGGCCCAACCCAAGGACAGTTAACCCGCCCGGCAACGACGGCCATCGTTGCCGGGCTTTTTTGTGCCTTTTGCGGGGTGCGGTGGATTTGCGAACCCTTGGGCTGCCCGCGGGTTGAGGTAAACGCCGGACGGGAACACGTTGGTCCCTTCGGCCTACCGGTTGCAAGCTGCGCGGTACCGCAACGTCGTCCGCAGGAACCCCATTTCATGAATCGGCTTACGACGTAACCGCCGCACGGTAGGCGCGGGCCATGGTGGGGTAGGCCACCTCGCTTAACGAGAACCCTAACGGAAGAATGAGGTACGCGATGGCAGGTTCGGGGAACCCCGCAGGAGCAACTGGGATCAGCATCGTGGCTATGAGGTACGCCCCCTGCGTCTCGGGGGGCGCAGGGTAAAACACGATTTCGATCCAACCCAGCAATGCCGCCCCCGTCCACCTCTCGGGTTCTATCTCTTGCCTTCGCCCCTGCCTTTCTCCTGTAAATCCTCCGATCCCAAGCCCTTTTTTGACAGGAGAATACAAGAGGAAGAGGAGAGTGAACGCGGACCGGGAAGGTAGGGCTGCGACACCGTTCGCCGCCGCGCTCGATTTGTAGGCTCAAACTGTTTTAAACAGGAAAATACCGGAGGGGGGGGCAGAGAGGGTAGCGACCGAAGAGGTAGGGCGGGTCAGTCCCTTGACCGCCGTGGAAGATCGGGAAGTTTAACCAGACGCCCAAACCCGGCGGTGAAGGGACTCACCGCCCTACCATAACCAGCACATGGCGCCTCCGAAAAGCCCGGTAGGGCGCTCTCCCGTTGGGGCGCCCATTGCTGCCTCTCAGCTCTGAGCGGAACGGTAGTGGAGCCTATGTCAGGCCACTCACTTCGTAGACGTGTCCATGGCCGACTGTCGCTTTGCTCGATACGTGGTTAAAAAAACCTAACCAGTCGCCGGTTCTATGAGTGGTTGAAAACTCGGTGGTTCAGAACGCTCGGTTCCCGCCCCCGGAAAGGTATCGAATGCAGGGGAATGCCCTCCCCATCTCTGCGCAAAGTGACGATTTCGCATTCATTGTTCATTTTAGATTGAACACGATGAACACGTCTGCCCCGATCCCGGCATAGTGGAAAAACTGGCCAGTTCACCTCAGACGACGTCGGACGTGACGGGGCAACGCCTGCTCGGTTCCGGGGAACGGGAAGTGATCGTGATCTTCGTCGAGTTGGCGCAAACCCTTGGCCTGCCGAAATCTTTGGGAGAAATCTACGGTCTACTCTACGCCGTTCCGCGCCCGCTGTCCTTCCAGTCCTTCGTGGAGTTGCTCGGGTTGAGCAAAGGTTCGGTAAGCCAAGGCCTACGCATCTTACGCACGGTCGGTGCGGTCAAGCCCGTGGTAGTGGCCGGTGATCGACGCGAGTTCTTTGAGCCGGAGACCGAACTTCGGAAGCTAGTAGCTGGGTTCATTCGTGAAAACGTCCAACCGCAGCTCGACCGCTGGGGGGCACGCAGCAAGGGATTGAAGGCCGACGCTTCGTTTGCGTCGTCCGCCGGGGACGCCGAAGGGAGTAAGGTCCTGGCTGCTAGACTGGAAAAACTGTACAAGTGGCAGAAACGCGCTGCCGTGGTATTGCCGACGTTGGGAAAACTTCTGGGCTGAAGAGGCTTAGCGTAGCAGTGGATATGGTGCTTCGCCGTGAAAAATGCAAAAACAACGGCCTACCCCTCTCGTCAACCTCCGAGGCCGAAAAAGGCCCGTGACGCAGCCGGAACCGGCACGAGAGAAGGCTTTGAATCCGGCGGTCGGGCCGTATTGCCTTATCGCAAATCCCGTCACGTCACCACGCCCCCCGCGACATCCCTTTTTATCAAATCACTAAAACTCGTCGCTCTGGCGCTTTGCCGCCCCGCCTGAACCCTGCCCAAACCCAGCTCCACACCTCTCTTCCCGGACACCGTTGGCTCGACTCCTTTCGCTCGACCCTGTATGCGTTGAATAGATATTATATACTATCATGAAATTATTGATCTCACGTGCGCTTGCGCTCATTGGCTTTATCCTGCCTTTGCCGTTGTTAATTACACTGTGCCGTCGTTTCCCAAAACTTGCACATATGCTGGATATGAAAGGGGATATTATCGTGACGGAAGCGAATGGGCTGCGATATTCTATCAATTGTAGGTCCAATATTGATCGCATGCTGGCGAGAGGTGATTATGCGAAGGAATTTAATCCCATCCTGTCGAGGTATTTAAAGGCAGATTGTTCGGCCATTGATTGTGGTGCAAACATCGGCGCGGCCGGCGTGAGGATGGGCGCGAGGATGCAGGGAAAAGCGCGGCTGGTGGTAATCGAGCCGGGTCCGCCGCTGGTCGAACGCTTGCGTAAAAACTTGGATTTAAACGCCTCGATCAAGGAGCGAACCTTGGTTGTAAATGCAGGTGTCGGTGAGACTCCGGGTGAGCTCTATTGGAACCCGGATGTCGCCAATGCCGGCAATGCAAACCTGCTGGATTCAAGCGGCACACGCGTTCCCATCACCACCGTTGACGATATTGTCGCTAAAAACGGAATCATGAATGTGGGTTTTATCAAAATCGACGTAGAGGGGATGGAACTGGACGTGATAAAAGGAGCCCTCCGGGTGATTGAGCGGGACAGGCCGGTATTATATTATGAGGCATCCCTCGGTTACGAAAAGCGTATAGGTAAGAAATATGTTCTTGAAATAGAACAGTTTCTTTCGGCTCGCGGCTATAAAATCGGTCATTGGGACAAACAATTCCGCGAGATTCATTATCCTGATATCCGGCATAATCTTTTGGCAGTCCCTGCGGAGAAAATTAATTAATTTTGAACAATACGATGGCCAAAAATCCTGACGGAAAAAAGATTGCGGTGGTGGGAGGTGGCATCTCCGGCGTATCCGCGGCAAAAATGTTGAGCAAGGCTGCATCTGTCACGGTGTATGAGCAGTATTCCAAGATCGGCGGACTTATCCGATGCGATCTGTTGGAGGAGGGTTTGTATCATAAGCTGGGCGGGCATGTGTTTAATACCAAATCGCCCGCCGTGGCCGAGTGGTTCTGGGCGCATTTCGACAAGGAAAAGGAGTTCCATCAATTGACTCGTGACGCCCGGATTCTATTCGGATCCCATCTGATGGGTTACCCGCTGGAAAACCATCTGTATCAGCTTCCCGAGGCGACGATCAAGGCGGTAACAGGCGAGCTGCTGGCCAAGGTGGCACGGGGCAGGGAGGCGGCTCCGGCCAATTTCAAAGAAGCGCTTTTGAATATTTTTGGTCCGACACTGTGTGAAACGTATTTTTTCCCGTATAATGAAAAAATATGGCGCACAGATCTGGCGACGATTCCCACGGGATGGCTTGAAGGTAAACTGCCGATGCCCGATGTCGCTGAGATACTGCAATCCAACATCCTGCGCCGTGCCGAAACCTCGATGGTGCACGCCAAATTTTATTACGCGCGGGAAAACGGCTCGCAATTTGTCATCGACCGGCTGGCTGAGGGTTTGGACATTCGCCTGTCGAGCCCGGTGAGGAATTTGCAGCGGGTGACGGGCGGCAAATGGATGCTCAACGGAAACCAAGAAGAGCTCTATGATAGCGTGGTATATACGGGGGATATCCGCAGCCTGCCGGGATTGCTGCCGGAAGCAGATTCACTATCCGCGATGGAGCGCATCAAAGGCTTGCGGACCCGGGGAATCACCAATGTGTTCTGTGAATGTGATCCCACAACGGTTTCGTGGCTCTATCTGCCCGACCGCCACTTGGCGGCCAATCGCATTATTTACACGGGAGCCTTTAGCCCGGCCAATAATCAGAAAACAGACCGGATGACGTGTGTCGTGGAGTTTGTCTATGGCGAGGACGAAGCAGCTATTGAACGGGACATTAAGCAGTTGCCGGGGAACCTGCGCCGCTTGGCGATCAATCATGTGCGCGACGCCTACGTGATTCAGGAACAGGATACCCGCGAACAAATCGCGACGATCAAGTCATGGGCTCATGAACAAGGCATTTACCCCTTGGGACGGTTTGGCGAGTGGGAATATTATAATATCGATAAAGCAATTGAAGCCGGGTTGATATTAGCCAATGCGGATGCATTCGAATGAAGAAGATATTCTATCGTTATAAAGCGGGCGTGGTGTTTCTTGGGCTGAATTTTATCGGGCATATTCCAGCTCAAAGCATTCGCCTCTTTTTATATAGATTGTTGGGCATCAAGATTGGCTCCAAGACTGTCGTGTATGGTCGTGCAGAAATTAGATCGCCCTCACGTATTGAAATCGGTAAAAACTCTTCTATCGGGCATGACGCGATTCTTGATGGCCGTGGAGGGTTGAAAATTGGTGATAGCGTCAATTTTTCTAATGGTGTGTGGGTGTGGACTGCAGAGCATTCAGTAAATGATTCCGGTTTTACTTATACTCAGGCACCTGTTATTATTGAGGATTATGTTTGGCTTGGGGGGCGCGCAATTATAATGCCTGGTGTAACAATTGGGCGAGGTGCAGTGGTTGCCTCTGGTGCAGTTGTGACGAAGGATGTCCCTATGTGTACAATTGTTGGCGGAGTGCCGGCTAAAAAAATTGGTGAACGTAATAGGAATTTGAATTATAAGCTAGGGTCCTGCATTCCATTTATATAATTTTGAGAATCGGAAAAATTACCGGAGGGCACCTGAAGCCATTGATAAAGAGATTACGAAATCTCGCTTCCGTGACGGTGCTCAATGTGCTCGGCAAGATTATTGGAATGTTGGGCTCCATCTGGCTGGCACGTTGTCTCGGCCCTGCGGATCTCGGGGTGATCTCATTTGTGATGGTGTTACAATCTCCATTGCAGCGCATTATCTCTTTGGGGCTTGATCCAATTCTCGTGCGAGTAACACGAGATATGAGCGATCCGCATGCTCAGGGAATATTCAGGCATTTTACGGTATTGCGGATGCGGCTGGCCTTGTGGTCATTGGTGCTTTGGGTAGTCGTATTTGTGGTGGTCTGGTTTGCGGGTCGCACTGAATTGGCGTCCGTTGCTTGGATTCTGGGTCCACTGTTGCTTGCTGGTGCAATCAATTGGATTTCGATGGGGCAACGTTTCGGGCGCTTGCGAGAAGCCAGCCTTGTGGATTTTGTTTCACTCTCGATCGTCGCGGGGGGGCTGCTCTGGTTGCTTGTTCCTGGGGCAAGTCTAGTTACGGCCGCTTGGATTTATTGTGGCTGCAATCTGGTGGGTTTTGCCAACAGCGCCCGATGGGGGCGGGATGTATTGGGCGGATTTCGACAGGCGAAAGACGCGGCATCATTTCAAGCCAGCGTAAAGATAAGGGATGGAACGTGGCCGCTACTCATTATGCTGGCCTCGTTTGGCTATACTACACTGGAGCTTCCTTTGGTCTCATTTCTTTATGGATTTGAGCAGGCTGGATTTTATAGAGTGGGAGGGACCTTGGCGACAGGTATTCTCACGCTGGTAGGCACTTTTGGCACTGTAATGTATCCCCGATATGTAGAATGGAGCAAAACGCCCGAGTTATTGGCGCTTCGTTTGCGCCAATTGGGCATTGCGAGTGCGGCAATCGCGCTGGGTGGTATTGCATTTTTATATTTTTCCGGACACTACCTACTCGAAACTATTTTTGGTGCACAGTATGTGCAAAGCTTTCCTATTCTTATAGTATTAGGGGCGGCAAAGCTAACGATTTTATGGGTGAATATATGGTCGATTCCGTTACTAGCTTTAAGGCAAGAGAAATTCGTAGCACGAGTTGCCATTACCGTCAGTCTATTATGTATACTCTCTAATCTATTGGTGAGCAGTTTGAATTATGGTGGAGTTGCGGTTGCTTCGCTTAGCCTTGTATCGGAGTGTATTGTAGGTATTGTCTGCTACTGGAAAGTGAGGAAATTATTATCTTAATGAATATTGCTGTATTTTTATCTGATTTATCTGTGTGCGGTGGTAGTCAGCGCGCGTTCCTGCAGAATGTGCACTACTTGTTATCGAAAGGGCACGAAATTTCGATCTATTGTTGCACTCTGGATAAGTTGCGTTGCTTTCCTCCTATGTGGAATGGTCTAGAGTATCTTAAGGTTAAGAAGTTGGATATTGATTTTAATGGTCCTCGCTTGTTATTTCGGCGACCTTTTATTTCGTTAGATGTATCTAGATACATCGACGTTCATGACATTTATTACTTCTGGGATAATGTAGGGTTATGGTTGTCACTGGGAGTGCGGTTAAGACGCCGCAAGAATGTAATATGGTGTGCAATAGATATGCCGGATTACTATTATTGTGGTGTATATGAAGATTCGAAAACGTATATGGATTTTGGTTTAGTGAAGCGCTGTTTACGAAAAAGCAGAGATTTTTTTCACCGAGCAGTTGATCGATATGTTTTTGGATCAAGCGTGGCGCATTGTATCGTGCACGTCGGCAAAAATGCCAAACTGGTAAAGACTTTTTTGGATTTAGAATCTACTGTTGCTTATCCGGTTGCCGATATCGCTTTTAAGGGTTTAGCTGCGCAACGGGAGCATGTTGAGCCAATCTTTGTTACTTCGATTGCAGCTATGTTTCCCTATAGACGATTTGAAGATTTGATATCGGCTGCAGCGATTCTGATGAAGAGAGGTGTTGTAATTAATTTAGTCGTCGCGGGTGAGACTAAGTTCTCCCCTGATTATTTCGAAAAACTCAAGGCTCTTGTCGAATTCAGTGAGTTGGGCAGCACGGTTATTCTGAGAGGGGCTCTAACAGAAATTGAACTAAAGGATATTTTGCTCCGGACTAAAATATTTGTGTGGTGTAATCACAATCAGAGTTGGGGGGTAATTGTGCCTGAAGCCATTACGGCAGGAGTTCCGGTTATCGTAAGCCGCACAAGTGGAGTTTCTGAAATTATTGCGCATGAGAGACACGGTCTTATTGTTGACTCTAAATCCCCCATAGAACTGGCCCAGGCAATTGAGAGAATGCTTTTTGACAAAGAATTCGTAAAAAGATCCACAAAAGCGGCCGAGCTGGAAATATTGCCGAAATTGACGTTAGATGTTCACGGGAAAACCGTTGAAAACGTTTTGTTTGAATTTAGTCAATGATGCCACGAGTATCTATTATCTTGCCGAATTATAACAATCGCTCCTTTTTAGAGGAGCGGTTGGCCTGTATATTTGAGCAACGTTTTTCGGATTGGGAATTAATCATTATTGATAGTTATTCCAATGATGGGGCTTCGGAGTATCTACAATCATTCACGACTGATCCCCGGGTTGTGTTTCGACAAGCGCCAAAGGATGGAATTTATTCCAACATCAATCGTGGTTTGGCTCTCGCGAGAGGAACTCTAATATATATCGCTACAAGTGACGATACTATGACGCCCGATTGTTTGAGCCATATGATCTCGGCTTTGGATCGGCATCCTGAGTGTGGTATCGCGCATTGCAATTTAGCGATTATCGATCAGGCTGGAAACAAAATCTCGGGGCAGTGGGAAAGTTATCTTTCAACCCGGTTTTTCGGTGAGCGTCTTAAAAATGAAGAGGTTCGATTGGCCCCATATGATGGATTATTGCATCTGGTGCTTCGAACGATATATACGTCCTTGACCCAACTCTTAATTAAACGCGAAGTATTTGAGATGGTTGGCGATTTTTCATCAGAATGGGGGCCCTCGGGGGATTTTCAATGGGAAATGCGCGCAAGCCTCGTTACTTCAGTTGTTCATATTCCGGAAACACTCGCAACCTGGCGGGTGCATCCGAAGCAAGCGACAAGGCGCGATACGGTAAATTCACCCGAAACGTGCAAGTTGTTTTATCAGATGGTAAACGGTGCCTTAGATCGCGTGGAATCGCAATTGCCTAATTTGGTGTCAGCCATTCGGAAATCGAGATGGGCGGATTATTATAAGAATTCGATATTTGAGCGGAAGGTTCAGTCGATCACACGGAACCCGGATAAACTAAGGTTTTTGGCGAGTTCGGCGTTGAAAGGTGAAAAAGCGGCTTGGTCGTATATTTTCGATAGACTCCACTATCGCGGGGATACCTCCGGATTTGCCCTGCGTGACGCATATAAGATTATCGATCAATTGTATAATCATAACGATATTAAGGAGCTCAATTAGCCATGCGGGTAACTGTCTTTGCTTTTGACCTACCATATCCGGCGAACTCAGGTGGTCGTCTCGACATTTGGTCCCAGTTGCTGGCTATGATTGCGGCTGGGTATAAAGTCCAGCTGTGGTGCTTTACGCATGCAGCTGCGACAACCACCGATATCGATGTTCTACGATCTTTTGGATTAGAAGAAGTTCACGTGCTTGCATATACCGAAACTCAGGCGCGAAAGAGGAGTGTCGTTTGCCGCCTAGGATGGTTGATGCAGAAATTTTTTTCGCCAATGCCGTCATGCGTTTCTGGGACGAATTTAAACAAACATGTCAGAAGTTCGGTTGTAAGAGAGATAGACAGGTTTGCTCCTTCGGTGATTGTAGCCCATGGTATCCAGACAACGGGCGCGGTGCGCTCGGTTGTAAGGCGTTTACCGCACATCCCTTGGGTATATCGGAGCCATAATAATGAACGAAATTACTATCGGGAGCAGGCAAGAGCCGCGGAATTTGGCGTCAAAATGTTGGGACTGTCATGGCAACGGGTAAGGTTGGCTTGGTATGAACCTTGGTTGCTGCGAAAGGCGGGTGCCGTTTTAAATATTTCAAAAACAGAACACGAATTATTTGTTTCCCAAGGCTATGAACATCAATTTTGGGTGCCGCCTGTATATACTTTTTACAATTGTAGTGAGACGAGGCAGCCAACTTGGGACGTGGGTATATTAAGCAGTTGGTTTGCCAGTCAAAAGCAAGAGGGACTACGCTGGTTTTTTGAAAAGGTAAGGCCTTTGTTTAATCCCCAACTGCGTGTTCTCGTGGCGGGCTCGGGAGCCCCAGGCTGGCTAAAGGTGTATTGCGAGTCGAAAGGCGCGGTCTTCTTGGGCCCTGTCGATTCGCCAACCGATTTTTATAGCAGCAGCCGGGTCATTGTTAATCCGGTTTTGCGTGGTGCGGGCGTAAACATGAAAACGATGGAAATGCTTTCCTCGGGACGAGCTTTAGTGTCCACCCCGGCGGGGATGGCAGGATTACCCGATGGGGTAGCGGATTGGGTAAGGATTGGAATCAATGAGATCGAAATGGCTAAACATATCGAGGATGCCCTGCTTGCGCCGCCGCGAGTAGTGCCTGTCTCTGTGTTTGATCCGTTTTCACCAAAATCTTTTATCGCCACGTTTACGGTTGCTTGCAGTGTAGCTCGTCAAAACCTCGGATGAATGTGACGCCACTCTTTTCTGTTGTCATAAATACCTATAACTACGCGCATTATCTGCGCGAGTGTATCGACAGTGCCTTGAACCAAACATGGCCCAATGTGGAGGTAGTGGTGGTGGATGATGGTTCGACGGATAACACCCGCGAAGTCGTTCTATCTTATGGAGATCGATTAAATGCCATATTCCAGGCAAATGGTGGGCAGGGCTCGGCTGTCAACGCAGGCTTTGCAGCCTGCCGAGGGGAGTGGGTGATTTTTCTGGATGCGGACGATAAATTGCATCCAGACACCGTGGAGGTGGTGATGGAGGCTGCTCGCGTGGCCACTTCCAACGTGCAATATTATCTTAAGGTGATTGACGATGCTTCGGTGGATACTGGGATAAGGCTGCCCACCCGCCCCATGCACGAGGGGGATCTGCGCAAGGTGGTCGCCTTGTTCAGGTATTATAATTCTCCTCCGTCCTCGGGGAACGCCTATTCGCGGGTTTTTCTTCAGCAGGTGTTGCCGATGCCGCCGGAGAAATGGCGTATTTCGGCGGATGCCTATCTGATCCTAGCGGCTCCGTTTTACGGCTTCATTGATTGTGTGAAACGACCACTGGCCTCATACCGCCGGCATGGCGGCGGCGCCTCCGATGGGGGCACGCGTGATCTCGCGGGACTGCGGAAGTTTGTTCACAAAGAGCTGACCAAGGAGATCAAGCGCGAATTATATGTAAGAACGGTGATCAACTCGCATCGCTATCTTTTGCAGATGCGCACGTATATGTCGCCCACTTACTGTAAATACCTGCTTATGGATTGTGAATTGAACCGTGAAAAATTTACGATTAATGAACGGATTGAAATCCTGTCGCAGGTTTTTATCTGCGCGGCGCGGTGGCCTAATTATGAATTCACCCATCGTGTGATGTTTATCATTTGGTGCCTGACCGCTATGCTTTTGCCCCTGAATTGGCTGACTAAATTTGCAGCTCGCACCATGCTGCCGCATTGGCGATCTAAAGGCCGTCTGAATCGTGTCTGGCAGCAACCCATGCAGCAGCCAACTGACTAATTGTATTCATGAAGACCAAATATTTGTTTGATCCGCTGGCCTTGTTTTTGATTCCTAGCGTCTATGCGGTTTTACTTTGGGTTATCACGCCTGATGATTGGTTGCATGATTGGAAGATCCTCTATAAAGTTGAGCCCATAAACGTGATTTTGCCGTGGGTGGTCGCCTTTTTAATTTTTACGGCTGGTTCTTGGCTGCGTCGCCTTACTTATACTCCCGCAAGGCAACGGTCGCCGCAAACTCTCTCGTCGGCTAAAAAGTTTCAGTGGATAGGATTCTTGATAGCCAGCTTATCAATGCTCGCATTGTTTACGTTCGTGGTAATTGATGCGGGTTTGCACGGCTTGATTGAAACATATACGGTGCGTGGAAACTATGTCGGCGGTCTTACTACATTTTCATTGCTTACCAATGCCGGTTTGACGCTGGCGGCAGTTTATTTTTTCCTTGATCGCAATATTTCAAGAATTGCGATCATCCCGTTTTTGGGAATGGGCGCATATGCACTTTATCGTGGGTTTGTAGGCGCCGAGCGCATTGCCGTGATTGTTCCTCTTATAGCGGCGGGCTCCGTATATATGCTTATGCGATTTCAGCGAATCACCATGCGGATGGTTCTGGTCGGCGCACTCGGTTTGATCATCGTCCTCGGTGTTTTCGTTGGCGCCGAGTATTATAGAAGTTATGGTGCCAAAATGGCTCACGGTGAAAACATCAATACTAATTTATTGGAATATGGCCTACAGCGTTTTGTGCTTTATTTTTCAACCAGTGTGAATTCGGGAGGGACTCAGTTTTCGTTCTTTTACACCGATGTGGCCTATAATTCGGTCTTTTCCACAACCTTTTCGCCGCTGGCGAAGGTATTATATAGCATGCCTAACGTGCCTCCGGTTATTCTTGGGCCGTATGCGGGCGATACGGCGGATCTGGCTGTTAGCATGGGATTGTTCAATCCCGAGTTTAATAATAGTTGGGGTGTGGCCACGCCGTTTACCGAAGGATGGGTTCCTGGTTGCCTGTTTTGGTTGATATGGGGTTATCTCGGCACCCATCTTTATTTGAATGTAACCAAACGAACGGGGGATGCCTGGGATTGGGCTTTGTTCGGCCTGTTTGTGGCGGCTTTTGTGGATAACCAAAGCCGGGTTGCTTTGCTGGCCGCCCCGCATTTTTTGGTGCCATTTCTGTGGTTATATATGGCATTGTGGCTATGGAAAATTTTTGGGGGGCGCGGGCAGGCGATGGCTCCGGGCGGTCCGAGGCCTCCTTCAAGTGGACAACAACGCCCGCAGAGGGTGCAATCTGGTCATGTCGGGCACTAATAGATGACGGAAGAACCGGGCGAGGTTTTGAAAATAGATTATAACGGCCGGTTCCTAGCCAGCGGCCATCCCACGGGCACGCATCGTTCGGCCTTGGCTTTTCTACGAGAACTTGGCCGGCACAAAGAGGTTGAAGTCACCGTGCACGGCCCCCCCCAAAAGGAGGCCTTTGCGCACCTTGAGCCCTCACCTGCACTGAAGCTAAAAACAGTGAGGGGTGGGGGCAAAGGGTTCTGGCACGCTTGGGAGCAATTATGCTGGCCTTGGTCAAGCGGAGACTTGGCCATCAACCCGCTTAACACGGGCCCTTTTCTCCCGTTTACTCCGCGGCAGATCATTTTCGCGCACGACATCAACCTGCTGCGCCACCCGCAGAATTACAGTCGCGCTTTTTGGTGGTGGAATCGCTCGGCATCCATTCATGCCCTAAAGCGGGCAAGGCATCTTGTCTGTTTCACGGAGCATGTGAAAGCCGATTTGATGGAGAAGCTGGGGGTGCCCGGGGAACGGATCACCGTGATACCTCAGGGGCCCGGATTGCCTCTGGGGATGCCGGAAGAGCCGACGCCGGTCAAGGAGCACTATCTCTTGTGTGTGGGTGGAATGCAGCCGCACAAGAACCTCAAAGGGTGTTTAGAGGCGTGGAAAATCTCGGGGCTGGCCGCTGCGGGATATCGATTGAAGGTGGTTGGCAAACCCCAAGCTAACTACGCCCCGTTGGGCATAGGCAAAGAGCTCGCTAACCAGCCGGGCGTGGAATTCACCGGTTACGTGGACGATGCCGTGCTTGCCGGGCTGTATCGCGTTGCCACGGCCTTTATTTATCCCTCATTTGACGAGGGTTTCGGCCTTCCGGTGGTCGAGGCGTTTTATCTCGGAGCTCCGGTCATCACCTCGGCTTGTTCCTGCCTACCGGAGATTGCGGGAGATGCCGCTTTGCTGGTGGCACCGGCGGATTATTCCGCGCTTGCCCGAGCCATGCGGCGATTGGCTGAAGATGAAGGGCTTCGCGCGCGGCTGATGCTGGCCGGCAACAAAAGAGCTGAATTGTATACCTGGCGGAAAGCGGGCGATGCGTTGCTGGAATTATTGCACCGTTTGGACGCCGTTCGGTAACGAGCAAAGTATGATGATATGATGAATCCAGCGTCTCGCCCTTTGACCATTTTAGAAGTCTCCGAACCCAACAAGGACGGTGTTTTTATCCATGTCCGCGGGTTGCTGAGACATTTATTGAAGTCGGGGCATGCGTTGATTTATGCCTATTCGGACAAACGTGCGGCATCGCAACTGGAGGGGCTTTTAGCGGAACTCGATAAGGGGGGGATCGCTGTAAAAAACATTCGGGTGGGGAACACACCCTGCCCGGGGGATATAGGGGCGATAATCTGGATATTATGGGTAACTCACATGCGAAAGCCGGATGTAGTGCACGGTCATAGTTCCAAGGCGGGGGCTTTGATCCGCCTAGCCGCGATGCTGTTGCCCGGGCCGGCCTATATCTACACCCCCCATGCCTATTATTCGATGTCGGAGCGTCCGAAAGGGCTGCGTATTGGCTACTGGTGGCTGGAGCGGGCCATGGCTTCCCTGGCCACGACCATCAATATCAGTCGTGATGAACGACGTTTTGCCTTGGAGCAACTGAAGCTGGGCGACGCGAAAGCTAGCATTGCACCCAATCCGGTTGACCTGGATAAATTTACAGAGGCCGATTCAACAACCCGCGCTCGTTTGCGCGATCACTGGGGAGTCCCTCGTGACGCGATTGTTTTTGGAGTGCTGGCCCGATTTGGAGAACAAAAAGACTTGGGGACTTTTTATGACGCGGCCACCCGTTGCGCGAAGCACAACAGCCGGTTGCATTTTATGCATTTGGGTGCGGGCAAAGAAATTGAATCATTGCTCGATACAACCGCGCAAAACGGAGTCAGGAAACAGTTCACGCATATTGAATACTTGGAGGATACGGCGCCGTTTTATGCTTGTCTGGATGGTTTTGTGATCACCTCGCGATTTGAGGCGGGCTGGCCGATCGTGATGCTAGAGGCATTGGCGTTGGGGCTGCCGCTGATAACGACGCAGTTTGTAGGAATACAAGCGAATGACCCCAAGGATCTTAGTCATGCCAGCTTGGTTCCGGTCGGCGCGGTGGAGTTACTGGCTGGTGAACTGTTTAAAACGGCGGAAGCGCTGGCCAAGGGTCGTGTATTAACCAACCACCGTGCTTATGTGGAAAAGCACTTTGCTCCGGCCGTTTGTTGTGGGTTGGTGGAAGACATCTACCAGAGCCTGACGGACTCGCGGCCGGCAGTGTAGCATTATTACTCTTGGCGGCGGGCCGAAAACGGCGGACAAGGCGACCGCTCTCCAAGGAATAGGCGGCGCATTGCCGGCACTTCATTTCATGCGATGACGATAACTGCGTCGCGGCCAATGCCACGGTTTTGAAGGGGCGATCAGTTTGGTTCCGGCCTCGGTTTTCGCGTGCACATCCGGCGCGAAAAAAAGCGATGGACGGTGTCCTTGCGTAAAGCGATTGTCCCGCAGTTCAAGTTCTTCCGTGTCAAGAAATTCCAAGGCACTGTGCCCGTTTTCGATCGTTTTTTCGAATCTATTGCCTTGAAATAGAAGCGAGCGATTGGGCCCGGCACCTGTGTTACTGACATATCCCGGCAAGCATTCACGAAAAGTATTGTTGGTAAAAGTGACGTTGTGGGCACTTCCGACATGGAGCCCTTGCATGCCCGTGCGCTTACCGCAGCGAGTGACAAGGTTTCGCTCAACGCTGACGTTTTCGGGGGCGTAGGTACTATAAAAGCTTTCGTACGCCACATAGATTCCGCCGATGCAATCATCTGCACGGTTGTCGGCAATGATCACATCCGCTGACCCGATGCAGGTGAGTGCCCGTCCGAGCCCGTGTTCGACGCGATTGTTCCTAATGGTGATGCGTCGGCTTTGCGCCGCTTTGAAGCGGTAGCTGACGGTGGCTATGGCGTCGTCTCCCGTATGGTGAACATAACAGCCATGCACGAGAACATCGGACGAGCCATTGGTGATATGAATGCCGTCCGCCAGGGTGCCGGATACATTGCAGTCACGGATCGTTACTTGCCGCGCCGCCTCTAGGAGAATGCCGACGGAAGCCGAGCCGCTCACGATCAGGCCGCGGATCGTGACGTCACGAGCGCCCACGACATGTACCATGGCCGTTGCCGACGATTGTTGCCGATTTCGCCCCCGTTCATAGAGCAAGGTGAAGTTTTGCAACTGGCAGTGCGAGGATACCACCAAACCACAGGGCTGGTCGTTAGCGGCTGGAGTGGCGCGTAGGATGGTTTTTCCTGGCTCGCCTGATAGATGAGTGTGGGGTGGAAGAATGACGGAGCGATTGAAGCGATATTCCCCCGCTCCGAGTTTAACCAAGGCCGGTCCGCTATATTTTTGCCGTTGAGCTAACGCCTTTTCAAGCGTTCCGGAGCCTGGCTGGACCGTGAAAGCCACCAATTGAGTCGCGGCTGGCAAATCCAGCGTGCCGAACGGCAGGAGTAAAAATACAAAAAGTCGGACCAGAGCCATAAAAAGAGCGAGAGGGTGAAGGCAGCCGGGAGCGAGCATGGATCGTCAGGAAGATCGGATACCCAACGGGCTGCTGAAACATCGGGGTAGTACGTAAAGCGACTGCAGGCGAAGGGGAAAGTAGCCGTAGCCTGCGTCGGAAGAGTTGGACGGGGCAATTTAACTTTCTCGGCTACGCCGCTCAATACGCGTTATCGCATTTGAAGAAGGTCATGAACATGATCTGGATGTCGAACCAGACCGACCAGTTTTCAATATAGTAGAGGTCGTAGCGAATGCGGTCGACCAGGCTGGTATTGCCACGGAGGCCTTTGACCTTGGCCCGACCGGTGACGCCCGGGCGCACTTCGTGTCTGGGGTTGTAGTGCGGGATTTCATGCTCGAATTGAGCGATGAGTTCCGGTCGCTCCGGGCGAGGTCCAACGAGGCTCATCTCGCCCTTCAGCACGTTCCAGAACTGCGGGAGTTCGTCGAGGTTCCACTCGCGCATGAACGCACCGATTCTTAGGCGCCGGTCGTCGTTTTTCACGGCCCATTGCGCGCCGCTTTTCTCCGCGTCCAGTTTCATCGAGCGCATCTTGTAGATGGTGAACGGACGACCGTGCAGCCCGGTGCGAATTTGCCGATAGATCACGGGGCCTGGACTTTCACGCCGGATGATCAACGTAAGAATCAACATGACGGGGGCGGAAACCAGCAAGCCAAAGACGCCGCCTATCAGATCCACCGTCCGCTTGAGGACTTGATTCGAAAGCGAGGTGATCGCGAGGGATTCGACGCCCAGAATTGGGACGCCGGAGATCGTCTGCATCCGTAGGTTGGAGACGAAGATTTGAAAGAAGGAAGGGACGATTTTAAAGTGGACGTAGAGCCGTTCGCAGCACGAGGCGATACCCATGACCTTTTCCTTGGGAAGTTCCAGATCGGCGACAACGACGATATCGATGGGCGAGCTTTTGAGGGCGCGCTCGACGTCCTTGAGGGTGCCTAGGTGTCTTTCCCCCATGAACGCTCGGGGGTTTTGTTCGGTGGTTGGGGTAGTGAAGACGCCAGCGATTTCGTAGGGGTGATTGCTGTCGCGGTCGATGGCTTCTACTAGGCGCTCGGATTCCCCATTCCAACCAATGATGGCAACGCGCTGGGTGAGTCGTTTACGCCATTCGCTACGCGACAATATTTGGTAGAATCCCCAGCGCCAAAAAATAAGGGCGAGCGTTGTAGTGAAGGATGATAGGGCGACGAAGATTCGCGAAACGTTGGGTTCAAATTTGAGGGCTAATGAAAAGCCAAGGAACGCGAGAAACCACGAGAAAGTACCTCGCATGATCAAGCTCGTGGCGCGTTGAGGTCTTAGCAGTAGCCGAGTGTCATAAAGCCGCAAGTAGGCAAAAACGACAATCATGAAGAAGGTTCCTAGCCAAAGCAGGGGTTGGTAGATCTCGAAGTTGAGACTTGTAGGCGCGACGCCGACTTCTCTGAGCGGGCTCTTAACGCGTATGATGTAGGCTGCGGTGAGGCCGAAGTAGGTGAACGCAATGTCCCCGAAGAACATGAGCGTGAGCAACAGGTTCTGCGTGCGAGGATAAGTGCGCTTCGATGCCGTGATTTGGAACTGAAAAGGGGGTAGAGGGTTCTAGACACGGCGCAATAGGGGATTTGCTGAATCGTCTAGTCGCTGGTTTCTAGGAGCTAGACGTTAGAGCGGAGCGTCGGAGGCCGGAGCGACAGAGCGTCGGACCGGTGGCGGCGATACCGCACGGTGACACGGTCAGACGGTGAGGCGGTCGGCGCGGCGCGGTGAAGCGGTAAAACGGTGGGACGGTTAGGCGGACAGCGGAGGCCAGAGCGTCGGAGTACGGAGAGGCAGAACTAATCGCTAGATTCTAGTGGCTAGCTTCCTGCAACCGGCGACCAGACCCAAGCCACTAGCGACTAGGACCTAGCTGCTAGTCCGAGCCGGCAGCGGCAGGATTTCGAGGATGTCCGGCAGGACGGGGGCAAGGTCGGCGGAATCCATGGGGACATTGGAGGAGAGGCGGATGAAGAACTGCTCTTTGCGCTGACTAAGCCCTTGGGTGAGCAAGTCGGTGAACACGGCGTACCACGGAGGGGTTGCTTGGTTCCCGTAGCTTTGCACACGCTCGCCGACGACGTGCCAGAACCAGACGTGCTCGCGGTGGCCGTTTAGCTCGAAGACGCGGCGTTCCGCCGTCTGCAGCAGCGGAGCGCCGGATGTTCCGATGTCCTCTCGCTCTGTCGTTCGGTCTTTCCTCTGTTCTGTCGCTTCGGGCGCCACGCGCTTCCAGCCACCTCCAATCCAGCACACATCGGGAGTGTGACCGGCGACAAGGCGCGCCGACATCTTTCCCGGCGTCCAATAAGCGATGTAAACCGACAGGCGGTCGGCACCGTGACGGTAGTCGACGAAGGCGCCGTCGTCGAAATTGAGCAGTTCGCCCACGGCCTCCTGCATTTCCGTTGTGTCGGCGATGGGTTTGGCGGTTTTGGTCCAACCCGACGGCGCCGGAGGCAATATGTCGGCCAACTTGCCGTAAAACGTGCGTTCCGTCTTTCGAGCGGCGCCGTAACAGACCAAGCCCACGGCAACGGCCAGGGCGATGGTCAAGATTCCGAGCGTAGGTGAGGCCTTCATTTATTCGGACAGTCAGCGAGGCGCATCATCTGGGCAAGACTGGGGGCTGGTTTCTAGTCGCTACGGGCTGTAGGCTGGGGGGGCAGTCGGAGCGACGAAAGCTGGAACGACGGCGCGAGGCGAAGATCGCGAACTGGAGCCGCGCAGACCTCTGCGCGAGGATCGGAGGGTTGGGCACAAAAGGTAGCAAATATTGGATCCGAGAGGGCGCAGCTTCCGGGCTTGTTTTTAAGCGTAAAGATCGTCGAGCGGCGCAATGGATTCGCAGCCATACGCTGCGGAGCGTTAGCCGTGTTTTGCGTCTTTTGCCCTCAATAAAAAAGCCGCTTTACCGGTAGGCCATCGTCATCTCCGCGATGCTGCGCTCCGTAAGGTTTCAAGTCACTTTACCGTTTCGCTCAGAAACTCAGGTTTCAGCTGTCGCGCCTCCTGCGCTCAGTACGCGTTTTCCCGCTTAAAGAAGGTCATAAACATGATCTGGATATCGAACCACACGGACCAGTTCTCAATATAGTAAAGGTCATAGCGGATACGTTCTACCAAGCTGGTGTTGCCGCGCAGGCCGTTCACCTGCGCCCAGCCGGTCACCCCGGGGCGGACTTCGTGGCGGGGGTTGTAATGAGGAATTTCCTGCTCAAATTGTTTGATCAGTTCCGGGCGCTCCGGCCGCGGGCCGACCAAGCTCATGTCGCCTTTCACGACGTTCCAAAACTGCGGGAGTTCATCAAGGTTCCATTCACGCATGAAGGCGCCGATCTTTAGGCGCCGATCGTCGTTCTTTACCGCCCATTGCGCGCCGCTTTTCTCTGCGTCCAGTTTCATCGAGCGCATCTTGTAGATCGTAAACGGGCGGCCGTGCAGCCCGGTGCGGATTTGCCGATAGATCACGGGGCCCGGGCTCTCGCGTCGGATGATCAACGTCAGCACCACCATGATGGGCGTCGAGATCATCAGGCCAAACATTCCGCCAATCAGGTCCACCGCCCGCTTGAGGGCTTGGTTGGAGAGGGAGGTGATCGCGAGGGATTCAACGCCCAAAATGGGCACGCCCGAGATCGTCTGCATGCGCAGGTTTGAGACAAAGATCTGGAAGAAGGATGGAACGATTTTAAAATGGATGTAGAGTCGCTCGCACGTTGAGGCGATCCGCATGACGGCTTCTTTGGGCAGCTCCAAATCGGCCACGACCGCAATATCGGCCAGGTTGTTTTCAAGGATCCTGTCCAAATCATTCACGGGACCAAGCAGGCGTTCGCCCATGAGTTGGCGTGCGGAGCTGATTTCGTCGTGGGTGGTCACAATCCCGGCGATCTGATAAGGGTGGTTGGAATCTTGGTCGACGGCCTGAACCAAGCGTTCAGCTTCTTCATTCCAACCGATAATTACGACGTATTGCGTTAGGCGTTCCCGCCACGTGCTAGCGGCGAGAAAGCGGTAAAAGGCGTAGCGCCAGAGTATAAGAGTTGTCGCGGTCGTTATGGTGGAGAGGGCGACGAAGACCCGAGAAATCGCCGGTTCAAACTTCAATGCCAGCGAAAAACCAAGGAAGGCGAGGAACCAGAAGAACGTGCCACGCATGATGACCGTGGCGGCTCGCTGAGGGCGGAGTAGGATTCGAGCGTCGTAGAGTCGCAGATACGCGAAGACAATTACCATGAACGCGGTTCCTACCCATAGGAGTGGTTGATAGACCTCGAAGCTGATACTATCGGGTCGAACTCCGATTTCGCGTAAGGGACTTTTGACGCGGGCGAGGTACCCGATAGTGAGGCCGACATAGGTGAATGCAACATCGCCAGCGAAGAGCACGGTGAGCAGAAGGTTCTGCGTGCGAGGATACGTGCGCTTCGATGCCATAGGGGGAATACCCGGTAAACGGACCGGGAATAGGTGCAATGAGGAAATCGGACCGGCGAAGCCGGGACGGTGTTTCTTTTGGGAAAGACATGGAGCCGGTGGCTCACGGGGCGGTTGCGGCTGCGCCGCACGGTGGATCGGTGAGGCAGTAGGGCGGTGACGGATCCGAGGGGCCCAGCTTGGGCAGAGGCCAGAACGACGGAACGACGGAACGACGGACGGCGGAGGTCGGAGGCCGGAACGACAGAGCGACGGAGGTTTTGGTGAGGTAGGGCGGTGAGTCCCTTCACCGCCGGGTTCGATGTTTCCCCGGAGCGGCGCCGAGCGGAGTCGGCGCCCTACCTTGGGACGTGTTGGGCGTGGGTATGGTGGTAGGGCGGTCACTCCGCTGGCCGCCGGGTTTGCTCCGCCTCCGAGTGAATTTCTGCGGCTTAGTCGATGTGGTCAATCGCCGTAACCACGACTTGCTTCGCCGCGTGATCCACCCAGAAATCGAAGATGAAAGCGTCCACCATAAGATGGGCAATTTCGCGTCCAGCAGAGTCCATAGAGCAAAAATCGGGCACGAGAAAAGGATCTGCCGCCAACTCATGAACCCGATCCAATACCTTTCGCTGCCGCCGTTTTGTGAGGGTAGCGAAGAATCCAACCGCAGCGGACGCAAAGACCGCTGCGTAGTCAGATTGTTCAGCCACGACGAAGACGTGCTTCCAACTCTTCGATGGTCGTAAGCTTCCCGGCGCGAACGTCTTCGATGCTCTTCGCCGTAGCCTTTTTCCAAGCGGGCGTGCGTCGCTTCAACTGGTGGAGGTAGACCTGAATCTCTCGCTGTTCTCGCGACGAAAGGCGGGATAAACTTTGTTTGATCTGAAGGACACTCACGAGGCCAAGGATGCGGGCCGCAAGCGCGCGGTCAAGTCGCACGACCCGTGATTCGTGAGCCTGGCCAAGGCGGTTGCTCGCGGTGCGAGCGCGGCGGAGGCCGGAACGACAGAGCGACGGAGGTTTTGGTGAGGTAGGGCGGTGAGTCCCTTCACCGCCGGGTTCGATGTTTCCCCGGAGCGGCGCCGAGCGGAGTCGGCGCCCTACCTCGAACCGGTCACCCTGACTCAAGGGGCGGTGAAGCGCAGCAGGCGTGGGTTAGTGATTTCGAACACGGCGGGGAGCGTGCGCGGACGCAGCATGAAAACGAGAGACGCGGGCTGCTGCTCGGTGAAACGCCAAGGGCCGTTGGCACGGCCGAAAAAGCTCGAGGTATAGTTGTCACGCCGTTCTAAGTACGACTGGGGTTGGTTTTTGGCGGTCCAGCGGGGCCAGACTTGGTAGAGGTTTCCTGCCATCGTGCGGAAGTAGGTTTCGCATTCTTCCATGCGCTGTGGATCGTCCGTGACGAAGCGATAGCTGCAGTTGAAGAAGGTGTCGGCGGGCCATTTCCAATTGGGCGGCAACGGCAGCTCGACTTGCGCCGGTCGCAGGTATTCAGGTGGTAGATCCGTGACCGTGAATCGCCAGCCGTTCGGGAGTTCCTCGACGGAAACCCCGGGCGTAACCAACCAGCGGCCTTGCGGTTCTAGCGCCGCCTCGCCTTCAGCGAGGGGACGCGCCAGTAACGCCGCGGCGGTCTCCCGATTGGCTTCAATGGGGAAATTGAAACGTTCCACCTCGACGTTGCTGAGACCGGTTTGGATCGGAAACAGACGGGTCTCCAAAATTACCGGCCGGCTGCCGTCAGCCGGCACAAAGCGAGCTCGCAGTGCCACGCCGTCTTGGCGGATCGCGGGAATGGTGGCAGTGAGTTTGAGGTGACTCGTCGCTAGAAGTTCGTTGCTAGGGAAGGTCAGCCTAGTCGCTAGTGACTGGTCGCTGGGGGCTGGCTGCTGGTAGCTAGTTTCTAGGGACTGGGGTCTAGATACGAGCGTCTGGCGACTAGCCGCTACGGATTGATGTCTAGCGGCTAGCGACTGGCGACTAGCTTCCACGGCCGCTTCCGCCAGAAACTCGAGCGCAGGGGACACGGCGTAGGTTTCGCCGTTGCTCGTCGTGATGATCGGGGTGTTGGCGTCGGGCCAGTTGCTCTCGGGGATTGCGACCTGCGAGGAGCGCAAGGCGACGCGCGGCGGGGGGGGAGGTGGACTAGTCGCTGGTTGCCGGTCGCTGCGGGCAGAGTCTTTGGCTGGGGGCGGCGGGCTGGAACCTAGCGACTGGTCCCTAGAGGCTAGAGACGGCGTAGCTTCGGCAAGCCTGCCTTCCTCCAGCGTGACGGTGAGTTCTCCCGGCACGGGTTGGTCGCCGAGTTGGTGGACGACGATGGCAAATTCGCCGCTGCGACCCGAAACGTCTCCGCCCACGACGAGATGGCCGTTGTAACGCTTGAGCTGGATCAGGTCCTTGCCGGAGACAAAATCGAGGACGACCGGCACGAGGGTGGCCCTCGTGTCTAGTGGCTGGTCGCTGGTCACTGGGAGTTGGAGACTGGTCGCTAGTGGCTTGTCGCTGGGAACTGGCTGCTGGGTGCTAGTGGCTGAAGATTGCTCGCTAGAGACGAGTGACTTGCGACTATTGACTTCTCCGTTCGGCGCGACCCAGCGCGGGTTCTTGCTCGCATCGAAGCCTTCGGGAAGGTTCGCCAGCAGACCGAATTCGTTGATCAGGCCTTCGTAATAGGGCGTGAGCACAAAGACCATCGCGCCGGTGATTTTGCCGTCGGTAATGGCCGGAAGGACTTTCTCAAACCAGCGCTGTTGGCGCTCGCGGCCTGCGGTATTCCAACGCGCATCGGCATCGAGGAGGCCAAAGCCGTATTCGGTGAGGAAGATCGGCAATCTAGTCGCTAGTTGCTGGTCGCTAGGAGAAGGAGACTGGTGGCTGGTGGCTGGCGGCTGATAGCTAGTTCCTAGGGACTGACGACTAGCGACTTGCTCGGCTTCGCCGAGCGCCTCGATCCACCGATCACGCACGGCGCCGAAGTCCTCGGCGAAGCCGTAGTAGTGGTAGTTGAACGCATCGACGTAGGCCAAGTAGTCGTTGGCCGCCATCTGGGCGAAATAAGGTCCGGGCGGTAGGGCGAAAGGCGGGGACATGACGAGGCTGGAAGCCGGTGGCTGGGGCTGGTTACTAGTCGCTAGAGGCTGGTCGCTAGAGGCTGGCTGCTGGTTCCTGGTGGCTAATGTCTGGTGACTAGCGGAAGCGCGCTCACGCGCTTCCGCCCGATCCGCATTCCCGGCGCGGAGGCCTAGCGAGCAGGCTTTGACGTAAGCTACCATCGTTTCGGCGTTTTCCCACACGAAGCTGATGTCAGGCTCGTTTTCGATTTCCCAATATTCGATCAGGTCGCCATACGTGCGGGCCAACGCTCGGCAGCGATTGTAAGCCTCTTTGAGATCCAGAGGCAGGCGTTCTTCGCCGCCGGAACGAATGCCGCCGGGCCAAGATGCGGGAGACCACTCGAGGATTGAGACCACGCGAAAACCACGGTCGCGGAGCTGTCGGAGTGTTTCTCTGCGTTCCGCGATCCCATAGCCTTGATTGACTCCGGACCATAGCGGATAAGGTGCGCCATTCGGATCGGCGACCATGCTGTCCTGCATGCCGCGTAGCCTCAGCCACGGACCATTCGCGCCGGTGAGCTGCAACCCGTCCACCAGATCTACGATCGCCGGTGATACGCCCCCGCCGTCGAAACCGAGCGGCTTCGGGGATGGCTCGGCGCGGGCTGGCGGCGCCAGGAACGCGATAAGAAGCGAGAGACAGAGCGACCGAGGTCGGTGAAGTAGTGAAGTGGTCAAGCGGTGAGGCGGTGAGGCGGTTTACGTCGGTAGGCAGAACTGGCGGTGCTTTGCGATCATGCTGCCCAGCATTCCGCCAACGGAAGCGGCGCTCGAAGTTAATCGGTCCTGCTGCTGATCATCGATGTAACCGCAGGCATGTGCGGTGAAAATCCAGTGCCTCGTCTCGCTCAATTCTCCGTCGGCATCAGTGAGCTTGCTCAGAAAATGTGCGGGGTAGCGTCGCTTTGCCCATGCCTCGGCAAGATTTGCGCCGACTGACCTAGAGGAGCGGCGAATCTGATCAGTCAGTGAGTAGGACTCAGTTTTGGGCCAAGTCTTTGAGAGTTCGAAAATGTCCTGCTGAAGCCGCACGGATTCTTGATACACCTCGAGCTCTTGGACCTGTTGAGCTTTCTGCACCGTTTTGCTGCTTTACCGATTTGCTGTTTCACCGAGCTGGAAAACCGGCTCAGCGCCGATTTTCCAGCTCCGCCCACCGTCCCGCCAGCACCAGGGCGGCGACCCAGGTGCAGAGCACCGCAGGATTGTAGAAATTGAAATCGATCGAGCTATGGGCCAGGGTCATGAGCAGACCGCCGGCGAGGAGCAGAATCGGCGGGCGGGTCAGGCCGCCAGGGCGGATGAGATTGATCGCTCCGGCGGCCAGCAGGGCGAGGCCCAGCACCGCGCCGATGATTCCGAGCTCCGCGATTCCTTGCAGGTAGTCGTTGTGGGCGTATTCCCAGAACATCATGGGGCCGTTCGGCCCATGAGGTCGATAAATGGCGGGGTAGTGCTGCTGGTAGGCTGGAAACATCCACCGAAAGCCGCCCGCGCCCCAGCCGGTGGTGAGTTGAGCTTGGGCCATGTCCCACGTGGCATGGGCGGCGAGTTGGCGGCTCGTGTAGCTGCCGCCTTCACCGCTTTGCACTTGGGCGAAGGCGTTGCCGAGCCGATCAATCGTGCGGTCGAATTTAAGGAAGTAAGCGCCCAGACCGACGAACACCACAAACACCCCGCAGAGCACAAACACGACCGCGTTGTTACGGCCTTCTTTGGCGCTGGAGAACAGCCAGACGAAGAAGACGATCAGGCCGATGAGTGAAAAGGCCAGGAGGAGGAACGTGGCAGCGCGGGAATAGCTAATCAGGACCACCACTCCCGCGATCAGGCCGCAGAAGGCAAAGACCGGCGCGGGACTGTTGCGCGCATGGCGGCGGCTGGACCGATGGTAATGCCATAGGCCCAGCGCCGCCGCCATCGTCACCACCAAGTTAAAGTAAGCCCCGGCGTGGTTTTTATAGATGATCGTCCCGACAAAATAGCTGGGTTTGCCTTTGATGAACCAGAGGATGTCCGAGGTTCCCGTGACGCGCTGCAGGATGGCGACGAGTCCAAGCACCGCGCCGCTAATGACGACCGTCGCCAGCACCGCCTGCACGGCGTTGCGGCGGGTCAAGCCGACCCAGAGCGAACAGGCGAGGAGCCAAGCTCCGGCATAAATGATGAGCATGCGCCAGGCGTTCATTTGGGCGAACGGGGCTTCGATACCGGTCGGTAGCCATGTCACATGATCAAGCGATCGAAAGGTATAGCTGCCGTTGGGAAACTGGACGTAGCCATACGAGGGGTTCAGGGCTTGAATCGTGATGTAAACCATTAGCGCCAAGCCCAGCCAGAAGATGGGAAAGCGGACGAGCTTCGGCCACATAAGCAGACGGAATTCACCTTCCCGGGCGTAGTCGGAGGTGTAGTGGCGGGGAATCAGGGCGATGCTGAAGCCCAGGGCCGCCAAGCCAAGGACGATGAGCTGGCTCCAGAGGTGCATCGTGCCGAGTGCCCACGGCATGAAGACGAGTTGCGTCCCGGCAATGATGACCAACGCCTTTTCCAGCGGATGCAGGGGCAAAGGGGCGCGGGCGTCGCCGCGGAAATGACTCATCACGCGCTCGCTGGCGGATTCCGGTGAAGGAGAAGGGGAACTCACGGGGCGAGCAAAGCTGATTGGCAGAGACTTGAAAGGCGAAAGCGGGGCGGGGCGAGCGAAGCTCGCAC
>CAXBDS010000028.1:0-37105 GCA_963974355.1 uncultured Opitutaceae bacterium | reverse complement strand
GGTGCCCGCCTGTTGCTCCAGCCGGATCGGCGTCTGCCGAACGTGCATCTGCGGCTGTTGGCCCTGGGCGGTCCCGCCACGGATCCGGTGGGTTGCCGCGGCGCCACCGGATTGATGGCAACCTTGCTGACGCGGGATACGAAACGCCGCAGCGCGGCCGAGGTCGCCCGGACGATCGAAGCTGTGGGCGGGGCGTTTTATCCTTTCACGGGCAACAATAGCTTCGGTCTGGCCGCGGAGGTCTTGCCCTCCGAGATCGATGTTGCGTTGGGCTTGCTCGGCGACGCGGTGACGCAGCCGACGTTCCAAGCCTCGTCCTTTGCGGTGGAGCGCGACGCGCAGCTGGCTGATCTGTCGCAGGATGAGGACGACGTGGTGACCTTTGCCCGCAAGCACACGCGGCGCCTGTTTTTTGGCGAGCATCCGCTCGCGGTGGATGCCAGCGGCGACGCGGCGGGGCTGACGCGATTGAAACTCGCGGATTTGCGGGCGCTTTACCGTCGGTTGGTGGTGGCGCCGAATTTGGTGCTGTCGGTCGCGGGCGATTTCGATCCGGCGGTCCTCGGCCCTAAACTGAAACGTTGGCTGGACCGGATGCCGGCGGCGCCGAAGGGCTTTGAGCAATCGGCGCTGGTAGCGCCGGCTTGGTCGGCTCCGGCGGCGGTGGGGGACTTCGTTGAAAAACAACCGCGTCAACAAGCGGTGGTGTTGCAGGCTTTCCCCGGTCCGGGCGTCAACGATGACACCTTCTACACGGGCGAGGTCGCGGATGAGTTGTTCAGTGGCATGTCGTCGCGTTTATTTGAGCGGGTGCGCGAAGATAAGGGGCTGGCGTATTTTGTGCGGTCGGCGCGGATCACCGGATTGCGCGGTGGTATGTTTTATTTCTACGCCGGCACGGCCCCGGGCAAAGAGAAGGCGGTGTTGACCGAGCTGAATCGCGAGATCGCGCGGGTGGCGGCGGGACGCGTGACGCTGGACGAGCTGACGCGTTGTAAAACGCGGCTGTTGGCGGGGCGTCGCATGAGTCGACAGACCAACGGGGCGCGGGCCATGCACGCCGGCCTCAACGCGCTCTATGGCCATCCGGTCGATGATGACGCGGCCTACGAAGCGGGCGTGCAGGCGGTGGATGCCGCCGCCTTGGCGCGTTTTGCTAAATCCCATCTGAAGAAGACGAGCCGCACGCAAGTCGTCGTGCGCCCATAGCATCTTCCTCGCACCCTGGGAGGATGAGCGGCTGCACCTGAGGTGGAGCCGCGATCAGCGAACTGACCGGCTTACGCCCACTCGGGTGGGTTTTGCAGGTGGGGCTTGAGCACACCGATGCAGGGCAGGTTGCGGTAGCGTTCCGCGAAATCGAGGCCGTAACCGACGACAAACTTATCGGGAATTTCGAAGCCCACATGATCGGCTTCGAAGGGCACTTCGCGGCGACCCTTCTTGTCGAGCAGGACGCAGGTGCGCACGCTGGCGGGGCTGAGTTTTTGGATCATGCCGACGACCATCGCGAGGGTTTTGCCTGTATCCAAAATGTCATCCATCAGCAGCACATGGCGGTTGGTGATGTCGAGGGTGAGGCTGTGCACGAGCTGCGGCTTGCCGATGGACTTCGTCTCGTTGCGGTAGCTGGAGATGCGGATGCAATCGAGGCGGATGGGGTTCGGGATGGCGCGCATCAAATCCGCCGTAAAAGGAACCGCGCCGTTGATGATGGCGATCACGGTGATCTCTTCATCGCCGTAAGTTTCACCGATTTCCTGGCCGAGTTTTTTCACCCGCCGTTTGATGGACGCTTCAGACACGAGAATGGATTCCAAGTCGGAATGGGCGGGGTGGAGCTTCAAAGTGCTGGCCATAAGAATACCCCAAAGAGCAGTTTCCCGGCCATGGGGGCAAGGGCGGAGCGGTAATGTAACAAAGGTAATTTCTTTTGACTCAGGGGAGGGCCGATTCTTGCTTCGGCGGGCCTCGCGTCTCGCATGATTTCGATTAACATCCAGCAACTCACCAAGCGGTTCGGTTCTACCGTGGCGTTGCATCAACTCGATCTGCGGATCGAACCGGGAGAATTGTTCTTTTTGCTGGGGCCGAGTGGCTGCGGGAAAACGACCCTGCTGCGCAGCATGGCCGGCTTCTACATTCCGGAGGAGGGAAAAATCCTCTTTGGCGAGGAGGATGTTACGCGTCTCGAACCGCATAAGCGTAACACCGGCATGATGTTCCAGAGCTATGCGCTCTGGCCGCACATGACCGTGGCGCAGAACGTGGCCTTCGGACTGGAGGAGCGAAAGGTGTCCAAGCCAGAGATCAAGCAGCGGGTAGCCGATGCGCTCGCTTCGGTCCGCATGGACAGCTACGCCGAACGCAAACCGAACCAGCTGTCAGGCGGACAACAGCAACGGGTCGCCTTGGCGCGTGCCTTGGTGATCCGTCCGCGGTGTTTGTTGCTGGACGAACCGCTTTCCAATCTCGACGCGAAATTGCGTTTGGAGATGCGCACCGAGATCCGGCGCGTGTGCAAAGAATTTGAACTCACCACGGTCTACGTGACCCATGATCAGAAAGAAGCGCTCTCGATCTCGGACCGCATGGCGATCTTGGAGAGCGGCCACATTCTACAGGTCGGATCACCGCGTGAGGTCTACCGGCGTCCGACCTGCCGGACGGTCGCGCACTTCATCGGGGAGACGGACTTTTTACCCGGCAAAGTGGTGTCGACCGACGGAGAGCGGGCTACGGTGCAGACCAACGTGGGCGTGTTTGACGGCCTTTTGGGCGATCCGGCAGCCCGTCCGACGGTTGGTGCCGAGGTCACGCTTTCCGTCCGTCCAGAATGTTGGTCGCTGCAGTCCACGGGGCGGGATCGCAACAGTGTGCGCGGTCGCATTGGTGAAGCCATTTATCTCGGCGAGGTCGCGCAATACGAGTTCGTCGCCGGGGATACGGCGTTGAAGATTTACGAGTTGAATCCGCAGTTTTTGGAGCGAGCCGGCGACGCCGAGCTGCATGCCGTGGTCGAGGCTCGGGACGTAGTCGTTCTGACGGGATGAGGGCCCGCGCGGTGGGGATCGAATCACGATGAAGCGCGCGATCATCCTGCTGGCTTTGTTTGCCACGATCGCGCTGCCGTTCGTCCTGCGGCCGAAGCGGGCGGCGGCGGAGAAGGCCGACGACGCGCTGATCATCATCACACCGCACAACGAGGCGATCCGCCACGAATTCGGCGTTGGGTTTCAGCATTGGTATGAAGCGCGCACGGGTCGCAAGGTCTTCATCGATTGGCGCGTAATCGGTGGCACGAGCGAGATCGCACGCTTTCTCGAAGGCGAGTATACGGCCGCTTTTCGTAACTACTGGACGTCGACGTTGGGCAAGTCTTGGAGCTCTGAAGTGCAGGAGGCGTTTCAAAGCGACCGCTTGGGCGCGGATGCCTCCGCCGAGGCACGGGCGGCGCGGGAAGCGTTCCTCGCATCCGAGGTCAGCAGTGGCATCGATTTGTTTTTCGGTGGGGGCACTTACGATTTCGCGAAGCAGGCGGCGGCCGGGCGCTTGGTGGATTCGGGCTTGTTGGAAAGCCATCCGGAGTGGTTTACGCCGGATGTGATTCCGGTCAGTTTTGCGGGCGAGGATTATTACGATCCCCGGGGACTGTGGCTCGGCACGGTGCTGAGTAGTTACGGTATGATCTACAATCACGACGCTTTGCAGCGGCTCGGAGTCGAGGTGCCGCAGCAGTGGTCGGATCTCACGAATCCGAAATTTCTCGGCGAAGTCGCGGTGACCGACCCGACGAAGAGCGGCTCGATCGCCAAGGCCTTTGAGAATGTGATCCAGCAGCAGATGCAGCGGCGTCTCACGACGTTGCAACGCGAGCTACCCGTTGCCGACCCGCAGGTGATCGAGCGTCAGGCGGTGGAGGAAGGTTGGCTGGCGGGCATGCGTTTGCTGCAGCTCGTGGGGGCCAACGCGCGCTATTTTACCGATACGTCGCAGAAGCCGCCGATCGACGTGGCGGCGGGGAATTGCGCGGTGGGGATGTGTATCGATTTCTATGGTCGGCAACAGGCGGAAGCCGTGCGGCGCCGGGGGGACAGCGAACGCGTAGACTACGTGGCGCCGTCCGGAGGCAGCGTGAGTTCCGTCGACCCGATCGCGCTGATGCGCGGGGCCCCGCACACGGAGGTCGCGAAGGCGTTCATTGAGTTTGTGATGTCGATGGAGGGACAGAAGCTCTGGAATTACGAGACCGGTGTGCCGGGTGGTCCGGAGCATTTCGCCCTGCGGCGTCTGCCGGTGCGGCACGATTTTTATGTGCCGGAGTTTACGCCGCTTCGTTCCGATCCGGAGGCGATGCCTTACGACGAAAAGGATCAGTTGATCTACCGTTCGGCTTGGACGGGGCGGCTGTTTCGCGAGATGTCGCTGATCATTCGTATCATGTGCTTTGATACGCATCCCGAGTTGGTCGCGGCGTGGCGGGAGATTATCGCCGCCGGCCAGCCGCCGGAGGCGTTGGCCGTGCTGCAAGATTTGTCGGCCGTCGATTACGCGGCGGCCAACGGCGTCGTGAAGCAGGCGCTGGGCTCCCGGGACAAGGTCGCCGAGGTGCGCTTCACCAACGAACTGGGGCAACGCTTTCGCGAGCAATACCGCCGCGCCGCCGAGATTGCTCGGGCAACGCAGCGCTGAGGCTTCACCAGCGCCTGACGAGGCGGTGAGTGAGCCTTTTGCGCGACCGGCGATCAGCTCTGGAGCCGGGCGAGGATCTGTTCGGCCAAATTGGCGCAGGCGGCGCTGAACCACGCCTCGCCATCGGCCGACGTCGCGAGGGTAGCGTCGCCCATGACGCCGCTGTCGGAGATATCGGAGCTGATCCACGAAAAGATGGCCGGCGCATTCTCGGGTCGCAGTTCGCCCGGGTCTTCCAACCGGGCGGGGAATTCACAGACGGCGTTTTCCATGTGCACAGTCTGAGGCGCCGCGGCGAGCATGAGCGCGGTCTCCCAATGGCCGGCATGAAAGCCGTATTCGGCCTCCAGGGGCGAAATGGGCGGGCGGTATTTGGAAGCAATCATCCCGGCCCGGAGGCCGAGGGTTTCTTGGATCTCGCGCAGCGTATAGACATTGACCGCGCTGTTGCCGCCGTGGGTATTCAGCAGGGCGATATGGCGAAAGCCCAAGGCCTGCAGTTGCCGCGCGAGGGCGAGGAGGAGGCGCCGGAGAATTTTGGCCGAGGTATAGATCGTGCCCGGGAAACCCACGTGCTCGTTGCTCTTGGCGAAGGTGATCGGCGGGGCGACGTAAACCGGAGCGGAGGCTGGCAGCCGCGGCAACGTGTGGGTGAGCCACGCTTGGCCGAGGATGCTGTCGACGCCGACGGGAAGGTGTCGCCCGTGCTGCTCGATCGCGCCGGTGGGGATCAGCACGAGGGCATTGGCCTTGTCGGGGATCGCCGCGAGTTCTGCTTGCGAGAGGGCGGGCAGATAACGCGCGCGGCAGGCGCCGGGCCAGAGCGGGGTGCTGGCGGGGTGGCGGTCCGCCGGGGCGGTCGGAAGCGTGACGGGCGGGCGTTTGTCGCGGGAACCGAGAGGGGGACGGGCATCGATCTCGGTTAACAGTTGGGCGAGGTGTTGGCCGGCGGCCGCGAGGAGTTCGCGGCCCTCGAGCGCGGGATCGGTGGCGACAGGAGTGGGTTGACGCCAGCGCCCGGGCCGGAAATCGGTGTCGGACGCGTCTCCGGGAAGGGCATCGGCGGGATTCGCAGGTGTCCCGGTGAGGACACTGGTCATCGCCTGCAGCTGCGCGCGACTGAGGCTTTTCGGATGAAAATCAAATCCGAGGCCGCTGAGGTTGATGACAAACGTCTGCAGTTCCAACTCGACCCGAGTGTCGCGGGAGGTGGCGTCGACGAATTCTTCGTTCCACGGACTGGTGACCCAAAAAACGAGCTTCTTGAAGCCGGCGGCCTTCACCCCCTGCATGACATCGCGAACGAGTTCATGCGCGGTTTCTGGATCGATGCCGAAGAGCCCGTTGGGGTAAGGGGTGAGCACGAAACGCAGCGGCGGTAGAATGCGCAGGTTTACGACGGATTTTGCCCAGAGCGTGGCTTGGTGCAGCAGTTCGCTGCCGACCAATTCCTCGGCATCCAGCGGCTGGCCGAGGCCATGATCCGCGATGCCATAAACCGGGAGCACGACGAGGTAGCGGTCTTTGTCCGCCAGATCGGCGAAAGCGCTCCACGTTTGGTGCGCCCACGCGGTTTCGAAATCTCCATTGGCCAGCCAAGTCATGCTCATACGCGGTGAGCGTGGGAGCAGTCGGCAGGCCGGGCGAGCGGGATTTAAGCGTGAATCATGGCACCGCCGGACCGGCCGGGGCGTAGTCGCGATAGTCGACCGTGAGATCGGAATCGACGGACTTGAACCACATGGCGCGGCCGCGGACGCGCATCGTGACTTTTTGCAACAAGGTCGGCTGCTCCGGGGTGGGCAGCGTGTAGCGCATCGTCGTGCGGGCTTCTTTGATTTTCACCAAGAACACGGGCGAGAATGGCTCGATGCTGGCGAGCTCGACCTGTTCGATGGTGGCGGTGGGGCGGTGCAACGTGAACGACGCCGCCATGTGTTCGGCGGACGAATCATCGGGACCGCCTGGTTGCAGGCGGAAGCGCCACGTCGCGCGCGTGCCGTCGTCGCTCACCAGTTCGGCGGAGTCGGGCACGATTTGGTCTTTCACGCTCGGGGCGGTGAGGCCGTTGTTGAGATGGGCATGGTCCTCGCGGTATTTTGTGAGGTCGGTCACGCTCGGTGCGTGGCCGTCCTTTTCGACGAGCGTCCAATGCTGGGGGTTGGACTTCGAGGGATCGTAGCGTTCCACCAGGCTTTTGCCTTCGCCGGCGGTGACTTGGGTAAACGCCCAATGCGGCGAACCTTCCGCGCGGAAGTCGGCCAATGCTTCGGCCAATTCGGCCGGCATCGGGGCGGCCGCCAAGGGGGCGAACGCAGTCAGGGTGAAGGTGAGAAAGGAAATCCAGCGACAAACCATGGCGTGAGGAAGCGGGCTGTCGCGCGGGTTTCAACTCTTTCGCGGACCCGAGGCGGGTCTGCCCCAATCAGGGGAGCTGGTAAACTTCGACGAGCGCGACGCCGGTGCCTTGTTGCACGCCACTCACGGTCGCGGTGTAGGATCCAGGCTCGATCTCCACGACGATGGCGGCGTCCCGGCTCGTGTCGCTGGAAAGGCTGAACGCACCGGCGGCGGCGAACGCAGCCTTAAGTGCGGTCGTGCCTGCCCAATCGTCATTTTCACCTGTCACGGTGAGGGTATCGAGCGCTCGCACGGTGAGCACGGGATCGGCCAGCGCGCCTTGCACACCATAGGCCGTGAGCGACGGTCCGACACCGCGAATCAGCAGCCGCGCGGGGACGGCCCCTCGATAAACAAAACCCACGATCAACGCCTCGCTGCCGAGTCCCACCCGGCTGCGCGCGGACAGGTTGACGAGGCGGGGCACGGCCCCATCACCCGCATCATAGACCTCGACCAAGGCGACGCCGGTGCCGCCGGTGACCTGCGCCGTATAGGGGCCGGTGCCGAGGGCGTGCAGCAGGACGGCGTCGGTCGATTGCTCGTTTAGAATCGGAAATGCGCCGACGGCGGAGGCGGCGGTAATCAATGCGGGGGAGCCGTTCCAATTGTCGTTTGCAACCAACGCCGAGCCGCCGAGCGGTGCGAGGGTCAGCTGCGGATCGGCGAGCACGCCGGTGACGCCGAACTCCGCGAGCGTGGGACCAATCGCGCGGATCAACAGCGGTTTCTTCGCGCCCGAGTCGCGCCCGCCCAGGGCGAAACCGACGGTGAGCGTTTCACTGCCAATGCCAGCAGGACTCCGCACGGAGAGGTTGATCAACCGGCCCTGCGATACCGGCTCCGCGGCGGGGGCCGTGTCGATCGCCTGCGTGGTCGACCCTGCGGTGTTGGTAATCTCAACCTGATAGTTGGCGGTGTCGCTGACGGCGCGGGTGAACGTGGCGCGGGTGGCGCCGACCACATAATGGCCGTCACGAATCCATTGATACGTGAACGGGCCGGCCCCCACGGCTTCGACCGCGAGCGTATAGGTCGTGCCGTCAGCCGAAAGTGTGGCGGTCGGCGCGGAGGCGATGCTGGGTGGCACGGTCGCTTGGTTCAGGTTCAAGCCGTGCACGGCCGTCGCGAATGCCCGCAGATTTACCGGACCCCAAATCCGGTTTAAGGACCGCATTTTCGAATCGTAGAGCGGACGAAAGTGTCCGGTGGAACGATACTGCGCCCCTTCCCACGATCCTACCAAATCGGCTTGGTTCGGCTGGCCGCTGGTCGGGATGGCGGTGCTGTCCTGGACGAAGGCGCGCCAGGGAAGTTGGTCGCGGGTCGTGAAGCGGGTGGAGTTGGGGAACTCGGCGGACACATAGTCGTCGGCGATCGCGGTATCGACGTATTCATCGGCCAAGCCGGCAAAACTGTGACCGGTTTCGTGAAGTAGGATCTCGAATGAATTCGGGTGCAGCGTGGCGAATGCCGGAAAGCCCCCCGCGCCGCCGTAACGCGTCGAATTCACCAGCAGCATCACATGGTCGTATTCCGGCGCGTAGGTCGCCAGGATTTGGTAGATGCGTCTGAGCCCGGTCGAGTCCCAGACGTAGACGAGCCGACTGCTTGCGCCGGTGGTGAAGCTCGCCTTGTAATAGGTATCTGGTGACAGGCCTTCCGCCGGAATCGTGGTGCCGGCCTCGGCACTTGCGGTGAAGATCGCCTTGGCGTTGATCAAATCGGCGAACGGGGCGAAGGCGGCATCGGCCAGCAGCGCGTTGAGCTTGGTGCGTGCTTCGTTGAAAAACGTGGCGGACTGCTCGGCGGTGAATCCATCGCCGAGGATCACGAGGTTGATGCGATTGGCGCCGGGCCCGGTGGTCAACAGGGATTGCATGACGGGCGTTTGCGACCAAGCGAGTCCGGCGCTCGCCACAAGGGCGGTGATCCAGCGCCAGAGGGCGGTTCGGGGAAACGACGTTAGGCTCACGGCGGCGAAAGATCGAAGGCGGCGAAGGCGTCCCACGTGAACTCGGTCTCGTTGGATTGGGGTGATGAGGGCCGTCGCAATACGAGCGAAAACGCATCGGCTTCGCCGGGAATGCGCAGGAACAGCGGTGCGTGGCTCGGGGCGGCGATCGTCACGGCAATCCGGTCGGAATCGTCTTCGGCCGGGTGTTCCCAGCGCTGATGCAGCGGATCAGGAACCGTGCCCGAGAAGGTCAACCGTCCGCTGCGATCATAGGCGTCGTAGCGGATGTGCCCGGGAGTGCGTTGCAACACGCTGGGCTTTGCCCGACCACGGGCGCCTTGGGCCCCGATGAGTTGAGCCGAGCCGTCGCGGGATAGCGTAAACTCGAGGAATACCATCCGGCCGACCCCGCGGCTTTCGGCGATGGTCGAGGCAAGGATGGGCGGAAGGGAAGAAGCGGGGATCGGAGGGGCGGCTTCCGATCCGGTGGCATCCATCGCGGGGACGGTGCCCGGGATCGGCGGAGGGGGTGCGGTTCGGCAGACCCAGAGGAGGACGCCGATTCCCAGCAGCGCGGCGAGCAGAAGCAGACGGCGATGGGGACGTGGGGAGGCGTGATTGGATCGTGGTCCCATAGTGGCGCGGCGGTCGCGGGCGAGGCTTGTCCGGCTAAGGGTTTCGGCAACGAAAATCAGGGGGCGCGGCCACGTATGAATTGGGCGCTCGACGGACTCTGGGCGGGTGGACAGGGTGGAGGTCCGATGCTCATCCATTCCGTCTTTTTTTATCTCAAACCGGAACTCTCCGCCGCGGATCGCGCCGCCTTCGCCGAAGGCGTGGCCACGCTCGGCACCATCTCGGCATTGGAGGCGTTTTATTTGGGCAGGCCGGCCGCGACGGAAAAGCGCCCTGTCATCGACGATACCTACGATTATGCGATCACCTGTGTGCTTGCTGATGTCGCGGCGCAGAACGCCTACCAGGTGGACCCGATCCATCTCGCTTTCATCGCTGCGCACAAGGACAAGTGGGCGACGGTCAAAATCTACGACGCCGAATAGACGCCGTCAGGAGTCCGGCCGCGGAAGGGCCGGTAAAATCGCGGGAGAGAGCTGGCGTTGGCGGTCGGATCGCATTTGGTCTGAGATCATGGTGCACACCTTGCCCGGTAATAAGGCCGACGAGACTTATCGCATTTGGCTGGGGGGCGCAGTCGACGACCCGACGGCGGAGGTCGTCTTGGTCACGGATGCAGACAACCAGTTTGCACCGCTGCGCGAGGTCTATGCTGCGCTGCGCAGGGAGATGGCGGTCCGCCCCTTGGTGCTGGTCGGCGTCGGCTACGGAGGCGGTTACGAGTCGCCGATCAATCGGCGGATGCGCGACTACACCCCGTCGACGATGCCCGACGAACCGGGCACCGGCGGAGCGGCGGCATTTTTGACGTGGGTTAACGGGACCTTGCGTCCGTGGCTGGCCGCGCGTGGTTATCGCGCCGGCGGCTGGGGAGTGGCGGGACACTCCCTGGGCTCGCTGTGGGGACTGTATGCGTTTTTTGAGGACACGGCGGGTTTTGACGCCTGTTTGGCCAGCGCGCCTTCGATCTGGTTCGATGATCGGATGCTCCTCGGTCTTGTCGCGCAGCATCGGGCGAGCGATGCGCACCGTTCCGGGCGTTTGGTATTGTCGGTGGGAGAGGGGGATTCGCCGTCGATGACCGGCGATTTGGCATTGCTCGAAGCACAGTTGGCGGCGGAGCCGTTTGCCGGGCTCGACGTGACTTCGCAACGTTTTGCCGGTTACGATCACTACAACGTATTGCCCGCGGCGTTTCGCGCGGGGTTGCAGGCGCTCTATCCGGCCGGTTAGGTGCGTTGTCGGGTCAGGCGATATGCGTCACTGCGAGCACGCGCGGAGGGCGTCCCGGCAGCGTAACCATCGTCCCGATACGGGCGCCGAGCAGTTGCCGGCCCAGCGGGGACGCTGGCGTCACCACGAGGATGTTGAGATCATCGAGTGTGACCTCCAGTCCGCCTGAGCGCGGGCCGAGCAGATACAGATCCGTTTTGTCGCCTGCGCCGAGGGTGATGAGATGGCCGACGGCCGCCGTGTCGCCGGGCGCAGGAAAGACCAAGTCGCGGAATTGGGCGATGCTGGCCTGGAGCTCGGAGGCCGCCCGGGCCTGTCCTTCCGCGAGGTAGGCGGCTTCCTGACCGCGGGTGTCGTATTTGCCTTCGGCGCGGCTTTCTTCGTTGGTCGCCTCGTCGCGGGCGAGCAGGGCGGCTCGCACTTGCATTTCAAAGTCGGCTTGGAGCCGTTCAAGAATGGCGGTGCGGAGACGGGAGCGGTCGATCATGCCGAGCACTTAGGGCAGCGCGCGACGGACGGCCAGCGAATCCTATCGGCGCGGTTTTGTGATGGGCGCCGGTCGCAGGCCGAGCAGGTGGTCGACGCGATCTACCAAGGCGCGTGGGCTGAAGGGCTTGGTCATGTAGTCGAGCGCGCCGAGTTCCAAGCCGACGTGCTGGGCGTCCGGCGTCGCCCAAGCAGTGAGAATGATGATGGGGATGGTCGCGGTTTTGGGTTGGCGCCGGAGGATTTCGCAGACCCCGAAACCGTCGATGTCCGGCAGCATGAGATCGAGAATCAGCAGGTCGGGTTTTTCCAGGGCGACCGCATTGAGGGCGGATCGACCATCGGCCGCCGTGCGCACGAGATAGCCCGCTTTACGCAGATGAAACGAAACCAGCGCGGTGACGTCATCCTCATCGTCTACGCTGAGAATCGTGGCGGGCATTCCCTTACGCTAACCGTTGTCGATTACGACCACGCGGCGAAGAGGTTACGTTGCCGTAAAGAATGTGAAGGCCCCCGTCTGGCGCCGGGGAGTCCTGCGAATTATTCGTCAAACGCGTTGGCGGGTCGCTTCGGCCTCGCTCGGTCCGCCTCTCGGCCTACTTTTCAACTCCCTAAGACACGGCGCTTTAATCGCGCTCGGTGATCCTGTCATGGCTCGTAAAATCGCTTTTATCAACTACAAGGGCGGCGTCGGTAAGACTTCGCTGCTGGTCAACGTCGGCGCTTGTCTGGCGCAGGCCGGCCACCGGGTTTTAATCTGTGATTTTGACACGCAGTCCAACGCCTCGATTTGGCTCCTGCGTCTGGAACGTTGGAACAAGATCAACGCCGGTGGCGAAGGTGCGGTCTATTCGGTTTTCGAGCCCGGGACGCAACGGGTGCGAGACATCATCCTCGATGACGTTGTGCAGGGGAAGACGGGCGACGCGGTGTTGCCCGGGCTGGATCTGGTGCCGACGACGTTCAATCTGGTGGATTTGGAAAGTGAATACGAAGGCGATCCGGCGCGGCCGGCCTACCTTATTTTCCAACACCAACTCGCGGAGGTGGAGGCGGACTACGACTTCATCCTGTTTGATTGTCCGCCGAATATCCTGCGCGCGTCGCAATGCGGCATCTTCAGCGCCAACGAGATCTATGTGCCGTCCAATCCCGACGCGCTGAGTCTGATCGGTTTCACGTTGTTGGTGGAAAAACTGGGTCGCTTTCATCGACTCTCGGCGAGCTTCCGGACTTCGGCGATGGGGGGGGCGGCGCAGGTGCACGGCATCATTTTTAACGCCATCAAAACCGGCGTCGACATCGAGGTGCCGAAGATGCGCATGCAGATTCGCCTGAATCAATTCCGGGCGGCGAAGCGCGTGGCGCTCAGCGCCAGGATTTTCGACACGCAGGTGCGCGACGCGATGGTCGTGCGCCGCGCGGTGACGCTGGGCTTGCCGGTCAATCTGGTCGGGGCCGAGACGGCGGCGGCATCAAAGGATAACGTGGTCGAAGACTACCGTGCGGTGACGGCCGAACTATTGGCGCACGGTGAACATCTGGCCGGCTGAGCGGGCGGCGGACTCGCCGTGTTCCGCACCTTTTTGTCCCCCCTTATTTTCATGCAAACCAATCCTCCCTTTACGTCTGCCACCGCGAAAGAATGGGACCGTGTGCGCGCGGCCTTCGCGTCGTCGATTATGGTCGACACGGCGTTGGCGAGCCTCGCGCAGAACCTCGACGGGCCGGAGTGGCCGCTTCGCGGCGGGAGCGAAACACCGGCCGACTACATTGATTTGTCGTTTGAAGAGGTGGGCGAGTTTTTGGCCTTGAAGGGGCAGCCGCCCGAACGACTCGATGCGTTGATTGCGATCCTCGGCGAGACGCTCGCGTTTGACGATCCGTTTGGCGAGATGGTGGAGCAAAGCGTCGCCAATGAGCGGCAGGACAATCCCGTCCCCAAGAATTTGGCGAAGCTCGGCATCCCGGAGTCGTTTCCGATCACGCTCACGGCGTTGTCGGCCGAGACGGTGGAGTTTTGCACCTTGGAGCAACTCGCGACTTTGGGTGAGTTTGCGATCTTCGCGCAGAGCATGTCGCAAAACGTGATCGTGGGCGGCGATTTCAAGAGGCTGTTAAACGCGCTCTCGCATATCGACGAGGCGGCCATCGCGCGATTTCTCCCGTCGCGGCCGGGACAGCGTGGTCTGTTCCTTGTTGAAACGGTGGCCCATCTTTTGCGTTCGCTGAGCGACGCCGCGCGCCCTGCCGTGTCCGCGGCGCCGGACACGTTGCCGGCTCCCCTGCAGGCGCGGTTGGCGCTCGCGCTGGCGTATTTTCCGGAGGAAGCGCACACCCTCAAGCGTGAGCTCGGCAGCGGTGTTTCGGGGGGGCGCTACTTGGCCTCGTTGAGCGATCCCCAAATGGAAACAGTCGTCGCTGCGGTGCTGGGTAAGGCGTGGGGAATTTCGGCGCCCAAGCCAAAGAAGGTGAGTTGGTTTGCTCGGCTGTGGGGGACAGAACGGACATGACAGACTATCCGCCGCCGCCACGTTCAGCGGGATTGCGTATTCCCGGGCAAAGCGCTCGTGCGGCGGATGCAGCGTTGGCCTTGCCGCGCCGAGGCAACCGACCCCGTGTGTCGGTGGACTTGGCGGATGCTGCCGCCGAAGCTCACCGGCAGATCAAAAATCTCGTCACAGCCACGCGGTCGCCATTTGGCGCGAGTGTGACCGGCGCCTCGGCGGACGACGTGACCGAGCTGCAGAAGTCGCTGCTCACGTTGGAAGCCACGCTGGTCGAACGGGAGCGCTCGCTGGAGGAAATGGAGATCAAATTGGGAGAACGGGAACGGGAAATCGCGGAGACCGAGGCGTTTCTGGTGGCGCGAGAAAAAGTGCTGCTGGCTTCCCGACACGTCGTCGTGAGCGCCCCGGCGCGGGCGATGTCCGACGAAGAGCGCGCCGCCTTGCTCGAATTAAAAGCGGAATTGTCCCGTCGGGAGGACTCTCTGCGTGAGCAAAAGGCGTCGCTCAAGGAGCGGGAGACGTTCATCGAGGAAAGCGAAAACCGGCTGTTCGAAAAAGTTCAGGTTCAACAGGAAACCGAAACCGAGCTGGAGCAACGCGAAGAGGATCTGCGGCAACGGGCGCAGGCGCTGCGCGAGCGCGAAGCGGCGCTCGACCCGGCAGTCGCCGCCGGCCTGCGCGCCGAGGCGGCAGCGAAACCTGATTTTGACGAATTCACCGAATAAATGCCCCAAATTCGTCCCGGAAAATAGTCTGTTCGGATTCTTGCAACATTTCCGTCGGCTAGGCGTCATCAGGGTTCCATGAAATCCACCCGCCGGTTAACTCGTATTGTTTTGGTTAGTGCCGCGACGGCTTGTGCGGCCAGCGCGCAGAGCGGGGGTATCCCCCAGTTTCGTCGCCCGGATCCGCTCTGGTCGGTCTCCATCGGAATGCGCCACTACAGCGGTGGCGCGGACGTTAAATTCAGCAATCTCGGCTCGATTCCGGTCGTGGCGGCTTCGCTCGAAGGCAACCGCCTATACGACAACGGCATCGTCAACCTCGACGCCTTGCGGGTGAACGAGGTCGACGGGGACGGCAACCAGACGAGCACCCCGGGCGAGCGCCACCTCACTTACACGGCTCCGGATGACGACGGTAACGTGACCCCGACCGGCAGCTACGTGGCCTACGAATCTGGATACACGCGTGACTGGGCGTTTGCGGACGCGAGCCAGGCCACGGGCAACGGGGTGATCGGCATGGATCTCTACGGTGCGACGTCCCGGGGCGGTTCCATTTCCAAAGAGAGCGATTCATCGGCCGGCTTTGATTTCGCGATGACGCGGCGGCTCGGCAAACTCAGTCCGAAGATCGAGTGGGGCCTGACGGTGGGCTTTGGCCTGAGCGATTTGAAGGCAAAGTCGTCCGGCACGGTGGTCTCGGATCTGCGTCGCCTGACTGACTATTATGCCACGAAGGACGGCAGCACGCCGGAGGCGCCGTATGACGCGCCGACCTTCATCGATTTTACGGATGCCGACGGCAACGTGATCCTCGCTAGCAGCTACGAAACGACCACCCCGCTGAACCTCACTCCGGTTGATCGCACGGATACGACGATCCCCGGCGGTGCGTTGATCGACGGCGAATGGGACATCGACGGTGCTTACTTCCTGATCCGCCTCGGCCCCACGCTCCGCGGCCGCATCACGCAGCGTCTCGGTTACAGCTTTAGCGCGGGCGGCGCCGCGGCTTACGTGGGCTCGACGTTTCATTCCAAGGAGTCGCTGCAGCCGGACGGTGTCGTGCAGGCGATCGTCTACGAGGAGGAAACCGATACCGATAAATTGGTGATGGGCTACTATGCTTCGGCGAATCTCGAATTCTGGCTGACGGAATCGACCGGCGTTTACGCGGGCGCGAGCTATGAATCGCTGGCGGATTTCGAACAGGAAGTCGGCGGTCGCAAGGCCTCGGTGGATGTCGGCCAAGGCGTCGCGATTCGGGGCGGTCTGACCTACCGTTTCTAAGGTTGGTCGGACGGGGGCCCGCCGGTTCGCCGGACGGGCCCTTTTTGTTACTCCGCTTCGAGCTCAGCCAGCACGGTTTCGACCGAGCGCAACTGGTCGGCGGGCCAGAGCGAGTTGATGCGGGTGATGACCTGCTGAATCAGCCCGTCGGGGCAAGATGCGCCGCCGGTGATCAAGACGCGCCGGGGCGCGAAGTCCGCGGGCCAGAGCTGATGGACTTGAATGCGGCCCGCGTGGCGGGAACCGTGCGAAGGGAAAACGTAGTGCTCCACCTCGGCCCGTGAAAGGATGTTGGCCTCGCTCTGGATGAAGAAGGCGCGGTCCCCGAGTTTCTCGGCGCAAAGCCGGTAGAGTTGATAGGTATTGGAGGAGTTCTTGCCCCCGATGATGAAGGCGGCGTCGAGTGGCGAAGCGAGGGCGCGGGCGAGCGCGTCCTGGTTGACTTGCGTCGCGTAGCACAACGTATCCCGGCGCCCGCCGCCGCCGACGCGATCACCGCCGTCGGGACCGTAGTGGGCGCGGTAGGTTTCCCGGAGATGCTCGATGATGCCGAGCGTCTCATTCATGAGCAGCGTCGTTTGGTTGACGACGGCAACCCGTTCCAGATTTCGCGTCACATCGAAGCCAGGCGTAAACTTACCGAGGAAGGCTTGTTCGAACTGCGCCTGACGTGCGGCGGCCGGGGCGGAGGAGCGAATGATTTCACCGAGCGCGCGGACTTCGTCGAGATGACGCACGATGACGGCGGGGGCATAGCGCCGGGTGTTGGAAAAGGTGGCCTTGGTCTCCTCGTGCTCGACCTTGCCGTGGATGATGACGGTGTAACCATCTCGTCCATACGATCGCGCGGCCTTCCACACTTTCTCCACGAGCATGCAGGTCGCATCGTGAGCGAGGACGGCGATGCCTTTGCGCACGAGGCGCGCCTTGTCTTCGTCGGTCGCGCCGAATGCCGGGATGATCACGATGTCGTCAGGCGTGAGTGTATCCCAAACCAACGGCTCGGCGGAAGCCGGTCCGCCCGGTTGACCGGAGACGGTGAACGGCACGCCTTTGTCGGATTGCAGATAACGAAGTCCGCGGCGGAGGAGGTCCTCGTTGACGAAAGGATTGTGAATCAGCTCGGAGAGCATGAACACGCGTTTGCCGGGATTGGCGGCCAGTGTTTCATAGGCGCGCTCGATGGCGTTTTTCACGCCGAGACAGAAGCCGAAGTGGCTCGGCACCAGGTATTCAACCGCGCCGAAATTCAAGGTCACCGGATCTTCGGCCGAGCGCTCATGCTGGCGGGCGAGGGCTTTGATCGCGGAGCACAGATTCGACTGATAGAGAGTGCTGGAGACGGCTTCGCCGGCGTAGATCGCGGGATTACGCTCCTTCTCGGGCCGAAACTTGTAGATGAAATCGTTTTCACCGAGGTGCAGGTAGGGCAGGGTGTGCAGACGCGTTTCTAGCCACGTGATCACCCCGGCCAGGGAGGGCGCCAGGCGGCTCGGTTCGGCGCCGAGTTCGTCGAACGAGAGATTGAGCACCTCGGGGTCTTGCGACGGGCTGGCGGTGCGCACGGCGTGGATCTCGTAACGGCGTCCGCCCGCTTCAAGTTGTCCCATCAAGACCGGCGGGGGCGCATCGGGAAATGCCGCGAGCAGACGGGTAGTGGCCATGGCCAGATCGGCCCCGGAAAACGCGAGGCCGCATTTGGAGCCGAGTTGACGCACGGCGAGACGGTGATGCGAATCGAAGGCGAGCAGGGCGACGAGCGGCGGGACGGAACTGGCTTCGGGAGCGGACATGATGCGGGAGGGGCACAAAACGGTGGATTCGCGAGAGGGGCAAGCGCGACGGCGTCGCCGTCCCCGTGATACGCGGTAGCGCTTGTCATCGCCCGATCGGATCTGTTGCTCTAGATCCCAATGGGAATCCGGCTGCGCGTAACGGGAATATTCGGCCTCGTGCTCGGGATCTGGAGCTCGTTGAGCGCGGTCGAATCGTCGTCTTCGCGCGCGCTGGTCGAGGACTTTATCGGGCGCACATGGGAAGTGGATGAGGGCTTTCCGGATGTGGCGGCGACCTGTTCCGCGCAGACCCCTGACGGTTATCTCTGGGTCGGCACATTTTCCAACTTGCTGCGGTTCGACGGGGAGCGATTTACGGTGGTGACCGATCCTGCCGTGCCCGCGTTGGGTGATAGCATGGTGTTGGCGATGGATGTGGATTCGTCGGGCATTTTGACGATCGCCACCTCCAAAGGCATCGGCCGGTGGTCGAAGGGGCGGTGGCGTTGGTATGGTCCGGATCAAGGCGTGCCCGACGGCGTGATGCGTGATGTGCTGACTGATGCGCGCGGTCGTATTTTTGTGCCGGTCGGCAATCGGATTCTCACGCTAAACGGCGATCATTTCGAGAATCTGCCGCTGCCGGCGCCCTCGGTGCGCCCGGGCGGACCGCTGCGGATCACCCTGGACGGCGAGGGGGTCATGTGCGCGCTCGATCACGCGTGGTTGGCACGTTACGAAGCCGACGGCTGGCGGATGCTCGCGCAGGAAGACCCGACGGAGGAGCAGACGAAATTAACAGGATTCACCGCGGCGCGGGACGGTGGTCTTTGGGTTGGATACGAGGACAAGATTCGCAAGTGGCGCGATGGAGCATGGGTCGACGAACGGAGCCGGCCGCCCGGGCAGACCTCCGGCGCGTTGGTCATGTTGGAAGACCGTCGTGGCGGGTTGTGGGGCGGTGGTTATGTGAGCGGCCTATTCTACATCAACGCGGACGGGCGGGCGCAAACCGGCGCACGGGAAGTGGAGTTGCGCAATCCGTCCATTCTGAGCCTTTCTGAGGACACGGAGGGCAACGTATGGGTGGGCACAAACGGCGGCGGGCTGACTCGTCTGCGTCCGCGTTCGGTGCACGTCTATTCCGAGGAGTCGGAAAATGCGCAGTCGATCATCAACAGCCTCGTGCCTTACGACGGCGGGTTCTTGTTGGCCACCCATGGCGGAGGTGTGCGGCAATGGCGGGACGGTCGATTCGGTCCGCCCTTCTGGATGCAGACCTCGGTGACGTCGAGTTGGCCCCAGGCGGTATTGACCGATCCGGACGGCCGTTGCTGGGTGGGGTATTTTTCCGATGGGCTGCACACGATTTTGCCGGGTGATAGGCCCCTCATCCAACGCGTGCCCGAGGCGCAAATCGGGGGACGCAGCGCGATGGCGTTGTTCCGGGACCGTTCCGGCGGACTTTGGGTTGGCACGGAAAACGGAATCGCCGTGCAGCAGCCCGACGGCGAATGGTGGCGTTGGAAATTGCCTCAAGTCGTTCCCGGAGAGCGGGGCATTCGCGGAATCACTGAAGATGCATCGGGAGCGGTCTGGATGTCGGCCGTGCACGGCGGGTTGTGGCGTTGGACCGAAGGGGAACGAGTCCCGAAAACGATGATCCCGCAGGACGACCATCCGGCTCACCACGTCGAAGGTATTGTGCCAGCCAGCGGCGGCGGCGTTTGGATCGTCACCGGGGAAGGCGAGCTGCTACGCCGGTTGGATGAGAAGTGGTGGCCGATCAAGATTGATCGAGGTCTGCCGACCGGCTCTTGGACGCTGTTGATGGAGGACGACGAGGCCAACCTATGGTTTGCCGGAGGGGAGGGTCTGTTGCGGATGAACGTTGCCGGGGTGGATCCACGGCAACCGGACCGCAGCAACCGCGTTCTGCCGATGGCGATCTTTGATCAATCCGACGGGATGCCGCCCGCCGGGGCGCGCGTGGACTACCAGCAAGTGGCGCATCGAGATGCTGCGGGCCGCATTTGGTTTTGCACCTATAAAGGCTTGGCCGTGATCGATCCCGCCGCAGTGCCGGTGACGCGGGTTCTGCCGCAGGCGCACATCGAATCCGTCACCGTGGGCGACCAGCACTATCTGGTCGACCCCACCCATCCCGAAATTGTGTTACCGCCGCTCACCCGACGGGCGACGGTGCACTATACCGGCGTCTCGCTTGGCGCGCCGGAGCGGGTGCGGTTTTCCGTGCGGATCGGGAATATCGATGCGGACTGGGCCGAAGTCGGCACGCTACGGGAGGCGCAGTTGCTGGATTTTGAACCCGGCCGTTACACGGTGCAGGTGCGGGCTTGGCAGGAGGAACAGAAAGCCGAGCTGTTACCCGCCGCGCAGCTCACGGTCGTTTTTATGCCCGCGTGGTGGCAGACGTGGTGGTTCCAAGTGCTCGTTGCCAGTCTCCTGCTTGCGGCGTTGGTGGGGACGATCCGGGCGTATCTCGACGCCCGGCATCGGCGGATGTATGAGCGCGCCTCCCAATTGGAGGCATTGGAAAAGGAGCGCCAAGAAGCGCGCGATGCTCGAGTCGCCTCTGAAATGGCTGAGGCAGCCAATCGGGCCAAGAGCGAGTTTTTGGCGACGATGAGCCATGAGATCCGCACGCCGCTCAACGGCGTGATCGGCTCGGCCGAACTGCTGCTGACGACGCGTCTCGATGAGGAGCAGTCGGGCCATGTGCGCACCCTGCAGTCATCGGCGGAGTCCTTGCTGGGCGTGCTGAACGACGTGCTCGACTTCGCGAAAATCGAGGCAGGGCGAGTCGAGATTGAAGATGCGCCGTTCGACGTCGCGAGTTTTGCGCAGGATGTGATGGAGGTGGGATTGGCGCAGGCCGCCGCCAAAGGTCTGGAGTTCGGCTTGGTGCTGGATCCGGCGCTGCCGCGCGTGGTGCACGGGGATGCGGCGCGCCTGCGCCAGATTCTACTCAACCTGCTAAGCAACGCGTTGAAGTTCACACCTCGCGGTGAAGTGGCTTTGCGGATACATCGGCTGGCGGCGACCGGCGCTGGGGCGGAAGCGTTGCGTTTTGAGGTGTGCGACACGGGGATCGGGATCGAGGCCGGTGCTTTGCGGCGGGTGATGGAACGCTTCACGCAGGCGGATAGTTCAACGACACGGAAATTCGGCGGCACGGGTCTGGGGCTCACGATCTGCCGCAGCTTGGTCGAATTAATGGGCGGCGAGTTGGTGGTGACCAGCGAGGTCGGCCGAGGGACCATGTTTTCGTTTGAAATCGCGCTTTCGGCGCCGCCCGGAACCTCGGTGGCGGCGAGTCCGCCACCGTTCTTGCGAGCGGTGGTGTTGGAGCGGACTCAACTTGGCGCCGATGCGGCGGTGAGTGTGTTGGCGCGGCTGGGGATCGAGGCCCTGGGCACCACCGATCTGGGGGAGGCCAAGAGCCGGCTCCATCAGGAATCGCGGGAAGAAACGGTCTTCATCGTTCACGACAGTTTACATGGCGTCTCACCGAGCTGGGCCGCCGATCGCACCTTGTTGCTCGTTGATGCGGGCAACGCGGCCGTAATGCGCCCTAACGTGCTGCGTAAGCCTCTGCTTAGTGCGGACGTCTTACGGGAAGCGCTGTCGGCGCTCCGATCGGCTCCTGCCGTGCGCGCCTCGACGGCCGGGGCAGGTGGAGCCGGGCCGCTCTGGAACGTGCCGCCACGCGAGGGACGCGCGGTGCGCATCTTGCTGGTGGAGGACGATCCGACCAGTCGTCGCATCGGTGCGCAGATTTTGGAACGCCTCGGCTGTAGCGTGATTTTGGCGGCGGATGGGAAAGAGGCGGTCGACCGCTTTAATGAGGCCACGTTTGACGCGATCCTGATGGATTGCCACATGCCGGTTCTGGATGGCTACGCCGCCACGGAACACATCCGCCAACGCGAGCGGGCGGAGAGCGCTCCACGCGTCCCGATCATCGCCTTGACGGCCAATGTCGTGGCCGAAGATCGCGCCCGCTGTTTCGCGGTGGGGATGGACGACTTTTTGTCCAAGCCCGTGCGGGTGCCGGCATTGATTGCGACGCTTACGCGCTGGCTGGGCCCGGCGTCGCCGGTTGCGCCGGACTAGGCGCGACCGGAAAAGCTCACGTAGTCATCCAGGTCGAGCCGATCGAAGGTCGTGACGATATCAGCGCGACCCGGGGCCATCGCCTCGATCTGCTCCGCAAAATTACCGTGACGTTTCGCATCGCCCGGCGCCAGTTGCTCCAACCAATGCGACCAGGCAATGATCTCGTGTGGGGCGCGGGTGGGTTGAGTGTGCTCGTTCACCCAGGCGAGCATTTCGGTATCGGAGAGCCCGGTTTTGACGGCCGTGAGAAAGGCTTGGGAGTCGATGCCGGTGAACGCGAAGAAGCGTTTGTCGAGCGGGCAGGGATAAATGTAGTCCCCGTTTTTACCGGCGACGACGGCGCGCGCCTTGTCGAGCAGGCGAGCCAAATGGACGAAGCCGCCGAGCCGAACGCGGGCACTGCGAGGCGGATGGGAGGTGAGGTCGGGCGCGGTGAAGTTTACCATTCCGCCAACCTGCGCACACCCTTCAAGGAATCAATCGTCGGTGTCGGATTCGTCATCGTCCGCCCAACTGTCTGCTGATGAGACGCCGGCGAAAAAATCTTCTTCCTCCAAAATGAGCATGACGCCGGCGAGCACGACCCGGCGGGACTTTTCAGACAAATCGGGATAGTCGCTTTCGATTACCTCGGTGACGGCCGCTTCGGTTTCCCGGCGGTCATTGGCGTTGGCGAGAAGGTCGTCTGCCTGGCTGGCGATCTCGTCGATGATTTCTCGGAGGTCCATAACGGATGGCAGTCTGACCCGCTGCCCATGGCGCCGCAACGACGAGGTCAGGTTAAAATTATAATCCCCGTCCGTTCAGGCGTGGAGATCGAAGGCCGTTTCGGCGAGGCGTTGGCCGTTGATTTGCAGCTCGACGCGATGGGCTCCGGCGTAGTGGCGGCGCGTGCTGAAATCCCGGATGACCTGCGATTTCGCAAGCTCCGCGTTGCCGCCCGCCGCGAGCATGAGCGTTTTCCATTTGAACACTTTGGTGGAGGTGGCGCCGGAGGCTTTGGGGTAGTGCACCACGTAGTCGACGATGAGGGTCTGCGGTTGCCGGCTGGTGCTGTGCAATGCGACGGCATAGGTGATGGTATCACCGAGTTGGATGCGTTTTGGCGCGGCGGAGAATCGAGTGATATCGACCGCTGGTTTGGCTCCGGCCCCGAGCAGGGCGAGGGCTCGCGGGTCTCCACGTTTGATCAAGGTGCGGATGGCGTGGCGCACGATCCACGCGGTGCGTGCGTCGGCGCGATCCCATGTTTCCACCCGCTCCAGCACGGCTGTCGGGTGGTCTTTGGCGATGTCGTTGAGGTGGTTGGCAACCGACTTGCGCACGTAAAGCGCAGGGTCGGCCTTGAGCGCTTCGAGGATCGGTGCGGTGGGCGAGGGATCGGTCACCAGGGAGGTGAGGCGTTGGCCCCAGGGCAGTCGCGGTCGCGACCCTTCGCTGGCGAGGCGGCGCACATGCTCGTTGTCATCGTGGGCCCACTTGAGCATGACGGCCAAGGTGCGCGCCTGATCTTGCACGAGGAAGGGGCGCACGGCGAATTCCGCCGAGCCGTAGCGGGTGAGATCGCGCAAGGTGGCCAGCGAGGCGGCGCGATCATCGAGTCCGAACTGGGCGACAAAATCGCACAGCCAAATGCCCACAAACCCGGAGCCGAGCTGCGGACCGTAGGCGCGAAGGAGGTCCAGCTTTTCGCGATAGGTGCCGGAATGGGCGGCCTGAAAGGCCCGGGACATCCGACGCAGGCGGTCCATGAGCTCAAGGTCGTCAAGGTCCTCGAGGCCGATGCGCAGGAAGCGTTTGCGATCCAGGCGGGAGTCGAGGGCGTGGAGCGCCTCGGCGGTCTGCCGGTAACGTTCGGCGTCAAACAAGTCTTTCATGAGTGGAGGGCGCCGACGGGAGTTAGTTAGCCGCGTGGGTGAAACCGACGGCGGCAAGGGCGAGCAGCAGCGAGGGCGATCCCGTATCGCATGAGGGCGTCACGCCGGATGCCGCCGGCCTCGGGCAAAAACGAAAAGCGGGTCAACAGAACCATGGTCACGTAGAAGGTGAAGGCCAGCGTGAGCATGGCGCGTAGTTTTTAGCGGGCGAGTTGCAGGTCGAGGGCAGACTCCAGGCGACGGCCCAACGCGACCACGGATTCGAGGCGGCCGTGGCTGATGTTTTTGTAAACCGCGGGCGACGAGATACGGGTGCGCGCGACGAGATCGGGAATCGTCTCGCCGGCAGAGCATGCCCTGCAGAATGTCCCAGCGATGGGCTTTCCACGTGGCCACATGGGCGCCCCAGAGATCGAGCACCGCGTCGCGGGTTTCGGCGGAGCCCAAGGCGATGCCATGGAGCGCCCAGTCGCGGTCGGTCGCCTTGAGGGTTTCAATCTGATCGCGGGCCGCGTGAAAGGCCGGTCCGTCTATGCCGATGGCCTGCTGCGGGTTGATCGCCGTGGTGATTCCGCCGAGGGAGACGACGAAGCGCACGCGGTGCGGCCGGGCACGCGCGCCGGATGCGGCAGAGATCGGCCATGAGACCGGAGGCACGGGCGTAAACGGCTTGGAACTCGTCGCCGAGCGTCAGCGTGTAGGGTGAGCTGATCGACGGGTTGGCGGCGGAGACGCTCGCCATGACGTCGGCGAGCAGACGCTGAAACGCGGCACGCGAGGAAATCTGCTTCGAGGCGAACAGATCGCCCAAGATGACAACGTAGGGCATGTCGCGACCTTGGATTAAACGAAAACGGTTATAAGACTAAAAAATAGCTGTTTTGGTTTAAAAATGGCGATCCAAGTGAAACCGTTTCCGACGGCCGGCCGCCGGGGGAGAGCGAGGCGGGAAGGGGCTTTAACCGGCCAGCACGGCTGCGAGCTTTTCGGGGCATTTGCCGCCGCCCATGGCGAAGTCGGGTTTGCCGCCGCCTTTGCCGTCGAGCTGAGCGGCGAGTTGACCGATGAGCTTGCCGGCTTGGTGGCCGGCTTTGATGGCGGCGGGCGAGCAGAAGGCGACGAGCGAGGTTTTTTCGCCGAAGGCGGCGCCGAGCGTGACGACGCCTTCGCCGAGCTTGCCGAGCACGATCGAACCGAGTTCGCGCAGGGCGAGTGGGTTCTCGGCTTCGACGGCCGCGGAGACCTTTTTCAGGCCGTCGCCGAGGTCGGTGGCTTGGGCGACGAGTTCGGCGGCGAGGCCGGCGGCGGCACGCTGTTCATGGGCCTTGAGCTTCTTTTCCAGCTCGGCCTTGGCCGCGAGGAGCGCATCGAGCTTTTCCACGGCGTCGGCGGGGCCACCGTGGAGTTTTTCGCCGAGGGCTTTCAAGGTGTTTTCGTGAGCGGCGAAGAGCTCGTAGGCGGCGGCGCCGGCGACGGCTTCGACACGGCGGGTGCCGGCGGAGATGCCGGACTCGCTCACGAGTTTGACGAGGCCGATTTCACCGGTGGTGGCGACATGGGTGCCGCCGCAGAGCTCGACGCTGTAGCCACCCATGTCGACGACGCGCACGCGCTTGCCGTATTTCTCGCCGAAGAAGGCGAGGGTGCCTTCCGGCTTTTTGTCGAAGTCGGTCTCGTAGGAATTGACGGGGGCGTTGTCGATGACGCGCTCGTTGACGAGTTGCTCGATCTCGGCGAGCTGGGCCGGCGTGACGGCCTCGAAGTGCGAGAAGTCGAAGCGCATGCGGTCGGGCGTCTTGGACGTGCCGGCCTGGCGGACGTGTGTGCCGATGACTTTGCGCAGCGCCCAGTGAATGATGTGGGCGGCGGAGTGGTGACGCGAGATGGCGCGACGGCGCACGAGGTCGATCTTGAGTTCGGCGGCGGCCCCGGCGGTGGGGAGTTTGTCGGTCTTCGCGAGCTTGTGCAGGAAACGACCGGACTTGTCCTTGATCGTGTCAGTGATCGTGAAGAGTTGGCCGTCGATGAGCGCGTCGCCGGCGTCACCGGCTTGTCCGCCCATCTCGGCGTAGAAGGGCGTGCGGTCGAAGACGAGGAAGGTGTCTTTTTCGGACTTCACGACTTCGACGAGCGTAGCGCGGGCGTGGTTCTCGGTATAGCCGAGGAAGATCGTCGGTTTGAGGTCGACCGGCGTATCACCCTCAGTCGCGGCGACGACGACTTCCTTCTTGGTGGAAGCGCGTCCGCGTTCGCGCTGCTCTTCCATGAGCTTTTCGAAACCGGCCGTATCCACTTTTAAACCACGCTCGGCGGCGAGCAGCTGGGTCATGTCCAGCGGGAAGCCGAAGGTGTCGTAGAGTTTGAAGGCGTGGTTTCCACCAAGGACTTTAGAATCGTAAACGCCTGCGTCAGCCATGCTCTGTTCGAACTCGGCAAGTCCCCGATCCAGCGTCTTGCCGAACGACTCTTCTTCGCTGCGGATGACGCGGCGGATGATGTCCTGGCGTTCGACGAGTTCGGGGAAGACGGGGCCGAGGGACTCGACGACGGGGGCGACGAGTTGTTCGAAGAAGCCGGTGTCGAGGCCGAGTTTTTTGCCGTAGAGAATACCGCGGCGGAGGATGCGGCGGATGACGTAGTTGCGGCCTTCGTTGCCGGGGAGGATGTCGTCGGCGATGGCGCAGGAGATCGTGCGGGCGTGGTCGGCGAGCACGCGGAAGGCGATGTCGGTGTTCTCCTGTTCGGTCAGGCCTTCGCGTTTGGTCGGGACGGTCTTCGTATAGGTTTTGCCGGAGAGGGCGGTGACCTTGGCGAAGAGCGGGGCAAAGACGTCGGCCTCGTAGTTGGACGGCTCGGCGTTGAAGTCGGTGAAGCCCTTCGTCGACGCGTGGATGCCGGCGACGCGCTCGAAGCCCATGCCGGTGTCGACGTGTTTGGCGGCGAGGGGGGAGAAGGTGCCGTCGGCGTTGGCGTTGAACTGGATGAACACGTGGTTCCAGATCTCGATGCAGCGCGGGTCGTCGGCATTGACGCGGGTGCGGCCGAAGGCTTCGTCGTCGGACTTGTGCAGGTTGAAGTGGATCTCGGAGCAGGGGCCGCAGGGGCCGGTGTCGCCCATCATCCAGAAGTTGTCCTTTTTGTTGCCGTTGACGATGTGCACGGCGGGATCGAGGCCCTCGGCTTTGAACAGCTTTTCCCAGATCGCGTAGGCCTCTTCGTCGCGCTCGGCGGGATCGCCTTGGGACGCGTCGGGTTGATAGATGGTGGCGAAGAGGCGCTTGGGCGGGATGCCCCAGACTTTGGTGATGAGTTCCCATCCCCAGGTGAGGGATTCGGTTTTGAAGTAGTCGCCGAAGGACCAGTTGCCCAACATCTCGAAGAGCGTGTGGTGGTAGGTGTCGTAGCCGACGTCTTCGAGGTCGTTGTGCTTACCGCCAGCGCGGATGCACTTTTGCGTGTCGGTGGCGCGGGTGTTGGCGCCGGGGATGGCGCCGGCCCACGAGGCGACGTCGGGCGTTTTGTCGCCAAGGAAGATGGGCACGAAGGGATTCATGCCGGCATTGGTGAAGAGCAATCCAGGGGAGTCCGGCAGCAGCGACGCGGACGGCACGATGGTGTGCTGGCGGGCGGCAAAGAAATCGAGGAAGGACTGGCGGATCTCGGAGCTGGTCATGGGAATCGGGCAGAAGAGCGGTTTCCGCGGTCGGAATCAAGGCCGAGGCGTGCCCGCATCGAGGGGACGGCGAGGCGTGGGCACGAAAGGAGCTTCTCGATTAAACGATAAACGTTCTCATTTTTGGGTCGAAGTTATGATGGTGTCGTCGTTCACTTACCTCGCGTCTGCTGGGTGTCGGTTTCTTTAACTTACTGTTTAATAGTTAATTATCTGCGTGCTTTCTCGGGCTCTACTTCATCTTTTTGGCGAGTTTCTGATTGTTCTGGTAGGATACATGGTCCTCGCGAACGTCGGGTGGTCCCTGATCCCGGCGGGGAGCCAGATCTCGTTGATGTGGTTGCCAGCGGGCTGGGCCGCGACGGCGTTCTGGCGCGTGGGGCATCGTGCGTGGTTGCCACTTTTCATCGCGGGGGTGGCGGATGCGATGTTGAACAATTCGGTGTGGTCACGGGCGACGATCCTCGCGGCGTCCAATGCGGCGGCGGGGTGGGTGTTTGCGGCGAGTTTACGGACCTGTTTCTTTAATGCGGCGTTTGCGGTGCGGCGTGACGTCACGAAGTTCGTGGTGGCGGCGGTGGCGAGTTCCCTGTTCGCGGCGCTGTGCGGCGTCGGGCTATTGTGGGGCACCGGGCGGCTGCGATCAGATACGTCGGTCATCAATTTTTTCGGCGCGTGGACGTTGAGTAATTTGATCGGAATCGTGCTGTTCGCGCCGTGGCTGGAAATTTCCCCGGGACGTTTCCGGCGGTTGGTCAACCGTTGGGGCGACTTGCTCCTGATCATCGGGTTGGTCGGTGTCTTCAGCTGGCTGGCGTTTTACGGAGAGTCGTCGCGGGGTTGGTTCGGTCCACCGGCTTTGGTGGGTTCGACCTTGGTGGTGTTGTTTGCCGCGCTGCGACTGGGGAAGGAAGGCGCGATGTTGGCGGTGTTGGCATTTTGCGTCGCGGCGGCGTTGGCGACGACCGAACGGGTCGGCGCGGGCGGTTGGTTGGAGTCCGTCGTGGGTGGATCGGGCGGGCGGCTGCTGTTGCTGTGGAGCTACGCCTGCACGCTGGCGTTGACGGCCTTGTTGGTGACGGCGTTGGAGGCGGAGCGGGAAACCGCGGTGGTGGGCGAGCGGATCAAGGCCGGTCATATTTCGACGGCGTTAAGCGCGATCGGTGACGCCGTGGTCACGACCTCATCCGACGAGCGGATTACGTGGATCAACGAGTTGGCGGTGTTGCAACTCGGGTTGCCGAAGGCTGCGGACGCGGTGGGTAAACCGCTGAGCGAAGTGCTTCACTTGCGGCTCAAGGGCGAGCGGGAGGCGATGACGACCGCCCAGATCGCGACGTTCGCCCGGGAGGGGCATCGGCCGCAGGAATTTTTGGGATGGTTGGGGACGGTGGAGCGGGTGCCCGTGGAGTTTCGCGTGAGCGCCTTCGCTCGGCGAGCGCAGGAGCAGGGAGGCATCGTGCTCACTTGGCGGGATATCAGTCCGGAGTTGCGTCGGGAACGAGAGGCTCAGGCGACCAACGAGCGGCTCACCCTGGCCTTGGCGGCGTCCGGGGCCTGCACCTGGGAATTGGACATGGGGGCGCGGCGCATTCGTCTGGACGAACGTTGGGCGGGGTTAATTGGCAGTCCGGACTCGGGACCGATCGAGACGGATTGGCAAAATATTGTGGATCTGTCCCATCCGGAAGAGCGGCCTGCGATGGCCAAAATTCATCGGGAAATGATCTTCCGTGGCCAGGACGATTATCTCGTCGAGCAACGCGTGCGCACCTTTCGCGGGGAATGGATTTGGATCGAAAGTCGCGGGAAGGTGGTCCGGCGTGACAGCAAGGGCCGGGCGTTGCGAGTGATCGGCACCAACATCGATATCTCGGCCCGGAAGACCGCAGAATTCCGTCTGCAGGCGCAGAACGCGTTTTTGGAGTCCCTGCAATTGCTGACGTTTGAGTTGGTGGAGGAGCGGGCGATGGCGCCGCTTTTCGACCAGGTATTGAAATCGGCCCAACATATTCTCCGGGCCGACTTCGGTGTATTGATGCTGCGGACGTGTGATCACTTGGAGGTGAAAGCCGTCAACGGGGAGGGCGGGATGACATTGGGAGATCGTTTTGCGCGGGAAGAATCGGAGCTGGCCTGGCGCGTTATGGAAAGGGGCAAACCGATTGTGGTGGCGAACTCTCAGGGGCGCCCGGCGATGGAAACCGGTCTGGTGGCCGCCGACGATCTCGGGGCGGTGGTCAATTTCCCCATCATGGCGCAGGGGCAATGTCTGGGTGTGTTGGGCGTGGCGCGGCGGCGAGGATTGCCGGACTTCTCGCTCGAAGATCTGGAGCGGGGCGGCACGTTTTCGCAGATGACGGCGTTGGTGTTGCGCAACGCGGATTCGCACGAAGCGGTGATGCGAATGGCGAACAATCGCGCGGCGGCGTTGGCCGAGAGTGAAGTGCGGTTCCGCACGGTATTTGATCACAGTCCGGTGGGCCAACTCCTCACGAGCCAACCCGACGGGAAAATCGTCGAGGTCAACACCGGCGCGTTGCAACTGGTCGGGTTGAAACGGGAAGACGTGATGGGGCGGAACATCCGTGATCTGCAGGTGATGCAGGACCCGGATGACCACCAGGCGTTCTTTGCCGAGTTGCGGGCGCATGGTTTGGTCGATGGCTACGAGTGCGATGCTCGCCGCCACACCGGAGAGATCGTCAGTGTGTCGTGTTACGCCCGCCGGGTGCAGGTCGACGGGCACGAATGCGTGTTGACGACCATCATCGATATTTCCGAGCGGCGGCGGGCGGAACAGCGATTCCACAAGCTCTTTGAGTATTCGCCGGACGCCATGTTGCTCGCGACGTGGGACGGGCGGATTATCGAATCCAATCGAGGGGCTCGCACGTTGCTCGGGTGCAGTCGCAATGAATTGATGGCGAGCCATTGCCTCGATCTCGTGGCCGGGCCTGATGGCGAAAAGATGCGTCGCATGCTCAAGGTCTATCAAGGGCGGCCGAATTTCCGGAGGCGCGGCCTCACGGGGGTGGAGTTTCAAGCCCGAGGGATCGACGGACGCGAATTTCCCGCGCACCTGCGGTTGCTCGAATTACCGACCGGCGACACGAGTGTGGTGGTTGCGACCCTGACGGATTTGACCCACCGGCGAGGCGAAGAGATGCGTCGGGATGCCTTGGAAAATCAACTGAGGCGTGTCCAAAAAATGGATGCATTGGGCACCCTGGCGGGCGGTGTGGCGCATGACTTTAACAATCTGCTGACGGCGATCATCGGTTATGCGGAGCTCGCGTTGATGGATCTGGGCGCGGCGCACGGGGTGAGTCCGATGGTTGATCGCATCCTGGAGGCGGCCAATCGCTCCCGCGATTTGGTTGCACAAATTCTGACTTTTAGCCGGCGCGAAGAAACCCAGTTGGTAACGATGAAGTTGCAGCCGCCGATGCGAGACGCCGTGAAGCTGTTGCGGGCGACGATCCCGGCGATGGTCACCATCGAATCTGTGATTCCGGACGACTGTCCGGCGGTGCGGGCGAACCACACTCAGATCTACCAGATCGTGATGAATCTGGGCACCAACGCCTGGCATGCGCTGCGGTCCCACGGCGGCACGATCCGCATCCTGTTGGAGTCCCTGCAGGTGGACGCAGAGCACGCGCAACGGATCCAACCGCTGCAACCGGGAAGCTATGTGCGGCTTTCGGTGGAAGACAGCGGACCGGGTATCTCGGCCGAAATATTGGAACGCATTTTTGATCCCTTCTTCACCACGAAAGGGCCGGGCGAAGGCACGGGCCTGGGGCTTTCGGTGGTGCACGGTATCGTGGCGTCACACGGCGGTGCGATCTTCGCGGAGAACCTGACGCGAGGGGCCTGCTTCCGCGCTTATTTCCCGACGGCTGAACAGGAGGCTGAGCCGGTGCCGGAAACGGAAGATGCGCTCTTGGTCGGTGAAGGGGAGTCCGTGCTCTTGCTGGATGACGATACGCTGACGGGGGATACGCTCGCCGCGATTTTGAAAACGTTGAACTATCGGGTGCGGTGGCGCCAGCATCCGAAAGAGGCGTTGCAGGCCGTCTTCGATGAGGGCGAGCGCTTCGATATTATCATAACCGATCTGGCCCTCCCGACCATGTCGGGTCTGGAATTTGCCGAGAAGGTGATGGCTGTGTTGCCGGACCAGCGGATGTTGCTGCTTTCGGGCAACGTTACCGGCGACGAGGAATCTGCGGCCGCCCGCATTGGCATGCGGGCCGTTCTGCGGAAACCGATCGAGCTGCCGGTGTTTTCCCGCGCGATTAAAGCCGCGCTGCACGGGGCGGGAAACGCGTCGGCCGTGGTCCGATCAGGTGAGTCCGATCAGACCGCAGCCGACCTCGGCGGGATGATTTAGAGGCGGGCGATAATCGCGTCGGCCATGGCAGCGGTGCCGACCGACGGTTTGCCGAAGGCGATGTCACCGGTGCGGATGCCGTCGAGGGTGACCGTTTGGCGAACGGCGTTTTCGATCTTCGCCGCAAGCTCGATTTGGCCGAAGCTGTAACGCAGCATCATGGCGCCGGAGAGGATCTGGGCGCAGGGATTGGCGATGCCTTTGCCGGCGATATCGGGGGCGGTGCCGCCGGCCGGTTCGTAGAGGCCGAAGGGCTGACCGTGGCGGTTCTTTGCGAGCCCGAGGGAGGCACTGCTCATCATCCCGAGCGAGCCGCAGATCACGGCCATCTCGTCGGAAAGAATGTCGCCGAACATGTTTTCGGTGAAGAGCACGTCGAACTGGTTTGGGTCGCGGGCGAGTTGCATCGCGGCATTATCCACATACATGTGGCTCAGCTTCAGCTCGGGGTGGTGTTTGGCGAAGTAGGCGACGACGGTCTTGCGCCAGAGGACGGACGTCTCGAGGACGTTGGCCTTGTCGACCGAGCAGACGCGGCCGCCGCGGGCTTTGGCGGTGACGGCGGCGACTTCGGCGATGCGTTCGATCTCACTGGTCTTGTAGACCATCGTATCGATGGCCTGAAACTCACCGTTTTCGAGTTCAGTGGTGGCTTTCGGTTGGCCGAAATAAATGCCGCCGGTAAGTTCGCGAATACAGACGATGTCGATGCCTTCGGGGATGCGCTCGCTCTTGAGCGGCGACGCGTCGGTGAGTTCCGGATACAGGAGGCCGGGGCGGATGTTGGCGAAGAGGCTGAAGGCTTTGCGCAAGGGCAACAGCGCGGCGCGTTCCGGTTGTTCCTTGGGCGGAAGCGATTCCCATTTGGGCCCGCCGACCGAGCCGAAGAGAATGGCGTCGGAATCGCGGCAGAGCGCCAGCGTCGACTCGGGCAACGCGGTGCCGTGGGCGTCGATGCCGGCGCCCCCGACGGGCGCGGTCTCGTGCTCCAAGCTGAGCCCCGCGGCGGAGGCGGCGTGCTCGAGCACACGCAAGGCCTGAGTCATGACTTCGGGACCGATATAATCCCCGGGCAGAACGGCAAACTTCAGATTCGACATGGTGGGAGGGCAGCTTGGTCAGGGGGAAACCGAGGACGCAAGTCGGCTTTCACGGGCCAATCTTAACGGAGTTGCGGCTTCGTTTCGCGGTTGCGGCAGAGGGAAGGGGCCCCGTTGAGTGGTGCCGATGAAAATCCATGTGCTGCCGGCGGGTCCGATCCAGACAAACGCCTATCTTTTGACCGATGCCGAACGCGGGGAGGCGGTGCTGATCGACGCGCCCGGTGACGTGTGGGCGCAGGTGGCCCCGCTCTTGGCGGCCGAGAGCTGCACCCTCAGCCAGTTATGGCTGACGCATGGGCACTGGGATCATACGCAAGGTGGCGCGGAAATCGTGCGGGCGACGGGTGCCCGGGTGATCGCGCATCGCGATGATCGCCCGTTGATCGAGACCCCGGAGGTCATGTCGGTGTTTCTGCGGGGCGTGGAACTGGAACCCATCACGGTCGATCACTGGGTGGACGAGGGGGATGAGTTGGAGGCGTTTGGCCTGAAGGTCGAAGTCCGCCATGTGCCCGGCCATTGCCCCGGCAACATTCTCTTCTATTTCGAACCTTTGGGCCTAGCCGTGGTGGGCGACGCGCTTTTCAAAGGCAGCGTGGGCCGCACCGATCTGCCGGGCGGCAGCATGGACGTATTGGAAAAATCGATTCGGGAACGCATTTTTTCCCTACCGCCTGAGACAAAGGTCTTTCCGGGGCACGGACCGGCCACTACGGTCGCGGATGAAAAACGCACGAACCCTTACGTCCATGGTTGAACATTCCCGATACATGCTCCGTGCGGTGGAACTCGCCCGTCAGGCGTGGGGGCTGACCCATCCGAATCCGATGGTCGGTGCCGTCATCGTGGAAGCGGGGGAAATCGTCGCGGAAGGGTTTCATGCGCATGACGGTGGACCCCACGCGGAACGGGTGGCGTTGGCGGCGCTCGGCCGCGCCCCGAAGTCCGGGGCCACCCTTTACGTGACGCTGGAGCCGTGCTCCACCGCGGGGCGCACCGGCGCGTGCTGCGACGCCATCTTGCAGGCGGGGGTTGCGCGAGTGGTGGTGGGGGCGACGGATCCCAATCCGGCTCATGCCGGGCGTGGTTTGGAGCTGTTGCGGGCGGCGGGCGTGGAGGTGATTTCCGGCGTGGAGGAAGGGGGCTGCCGCGATCTGAACCTGTTGTTCAATCACTGGATCACGACAGGCGGCCCGTTGCTGGCGGCGAAGGCGGCCGTGACGCTCGACGGTCGGATCGCGTGCCGCACGGGCGAGTCCAAGTGGATCACCGGCGAAGCGGCGCGCGAGGACGTGCATCGGTGGCGACGCCTGTTTCCGGCGATCGCAGTGGGCGCGATGACGGTCATCGCGGACAATCCGTCCCTGACCGTGCGGCAAAGCGGTGAGGAAGAATGGTGCGGCTGGCGGTTTGTATTTGACGGGCTGTTACGCTCGGTTGTCGACAAGGCGATGCCCCGGGTTTACACGGATGAATTTCGCGACCGCACAATCGTGGTGACGACACCGCAGGCCGGCATCGGCTACGTGCGCAAGTTGAACGACGCCGGCGTCCAAGTCTGGACGATGCCCTCGGTGACACCCCGGGCCAATTTTGGCGACTTCCGCAGACGATGCGCGGAGGAACATATTAATGGCGTGTATTTCGAAGGCGGGGCATTGTTGGTGAGCGAATTGCTCCGGGCCCGGGAACTTGATTATCTGTTCACTTATCGGGCACCGGTCATTTTGGCCGACGAAAAAGCAAAGCCGTTCTTCATGGGCCTGCGCACCGAAAAGCTGCTTCACGCGGTGCGTTTGGGCGACGTCCGGCACGAGAGCTATGGCGACGATCAATTGATGCGCGGGCGCGTGGTCTACCCGGAACGGTTGCATATCGATGAAACGGTTTTCACCGTCGCATGATGACGCGGCGAACGGTGATTTTAGCCTCCGGTAACGTCCACAAGGCGGCCGAGTTTCAAGCGCTTGTCGCGGAGTCCGGGCTGCCTTGGATCATTGAAAACGCCCGGAGCATCGGCGGCATGCCGCCGGTGGTCGAGGATGCGGGAACGTTTATCGGCAACGCGCGAAAGAAGGCGCGAGCCTTGCGCGAGATCGCTCCCACGGCGGTGTGGGTGATGGCGGATGACAGCGGACTCTGCGTCGATGAATTGGGGGGCGACCCTGGCGTCGAATCGGCTTATTTCGCGGGACCGGACGGCGATGCTGCGGCGAACCTGCAAAAGCTCATCGAGGTGATGCGCGGGGTGCCGGTGGGACGGCGGGACGCTCAATTTTGCTGCGTGTTGGTCCTGCTTTCGCCGGAAGGCGACGAGTATGTTTACGAGGGACAGTGTGTCGGACGGCTGCTGGACGAGCCCAAGGGCGGACGCGGTTTTGGCTATGATCCCTTGTTCGTTCCGGAGGGCTACGAGACCTCGTTTGCCGAGTTGGGCGATGCGGTGAAGCACAGACTGAGTCACCGCGGGCGGGCGTGGGCTGAACTGGTGGCTAGACCACCGGTAGGTAAAACCGGGGCCTAGTCGGCGTCGGTTTCGAAGCGCACGATCAGGGAGTTAAAGAGGGGCACGGCGGCATCAATTTCCGCGACCGGTCCCCAGAGCGCGAATACGAGCGTATAGCCTTGGTTTTGCTGCACGACTTGGATGGTCGATGTGGCTGGTGCGTCATCCGTGCCCGGCGTCTCGTAGCGCAGGACCCGCGTGCGCTCGCCCATCAGGCGCAGCATTTGTGGATTGCGCTCGGAGTCGTCGTTGGCGTGCAACACCAGCCCGGGCGAGCGGGCGAGGGAGGCCAGATAGCCCAGCCATGACCGGGTTCCGAGATCGGGCAAAAAGGTCTTGGGCGGCGCGAGCATGAGGCCAAAGCCAATGTGGGGGTTCCAGCGGTAGTGGGCTTCGAAACCGTAGCGCGAGGGCGTGGCTTGGGGCATCCAATCCTCGAGATCGGAGCGCCGCACCCGCAGCCTTAAGCCAGGCGCGGTGAACGTGGTGAAAACCAGGGGGAGGTCATCCCACGTTCCTGTGCGTTCATCGAGCTGAGGCAGGGTTTGCTTCCCGGCGAGCGGCCAGCGGGTCGGCGCGACCCGAGCAGGGAGCGATTGCGGCGGCAATAGCTCGGCATGAAGCGGAAGCTGACGGACAATCTCCTGGGCGTCGACGGGAGTCAGCGTCGCCAGCAGCAAGGCGAGAAGGGCGAACATGAGGCGCCGGATCATTACATCTGCGTAAAGCTCAGGTCGGTATTGGCGAGCAACGAGTTAAACTCGGCGGCGGCGACATCACGATAATCGAGTCGGCGGAAGGTGCGGATGATCGGCGTGCCGGGAGGGTAGCGACCTTGGGTGCCGAAGAGGGAATTAAAGCCCCATTCGCGGCGGGGGGCCCCGTAACGGGCGTTGTTCCAGGTGCCCGTGGCGACTTCGCTTTCAAAGAGCGCGACGATCGAGCCGCGGTAGCGCAGACTGCGGTTGGCCCAGTCCTCGTGGAAACGGGGGTAGTTTTCGACTCCCCCCGAGTAGGCGCCGCTGCTGGTGCCGGAGGTGCTCACGATTCCCGTGAGAAATGCGGCGGACACCTCCGTGTGTCCTGCAGAAGGGCGGGTGGTATTGTTGCTCGTTTCATCGTCGGCGGGGACGATTTTTCCGGTGCCATATTCAGTCGCGGCCCAGCCGGTGGACAGGACGTTGATGGCATCCGCCACGATGGCGGCGGGCACCTCGTTAGACTCGGGGGTCGTCATGTCGCTGAGATCACCGGCCAGCGATCCGTCTGCATTGTAGTTGCCTACCGTATACACCGAGGTGTTGGTGGCGATTGTCATGCCATTGGCCGCGAAGGCATAGCGCGCGTCACTGGAAGGGATGGCGCCTTTCCGATCGGGCAGCACGGAGGCGTTGAGCAATCGGACGGCGGTCCGGGTGCCGGAACCGTTGCCTTGATTGTAAGTAGTGGAGCTGCTCTTTCGATAGGATAACCCGGAGGAGGAGTAGCCTGATCCTTTTGGGTTGGAGGCTGTGATGCTTTCGACGTCGACGTAGACGATGCCGTTCCAGCCTGTGAATTCGTCGGGCACGAGGGTGTTTGTCGCAGAGCGAGGCGTGGATGGGACGGGGGCATCCAGATCCCAATCGGTGCCGGTGGCAGCGTTCTTGAAGTTTTCCGCCGCGCCGGCGGTCGCGGCGGCGATGGCGGGGCGCATGACG